>JBGOST010000274.1:0-4341 GCA_041476125.1 Usitatibacter sp.
ACGTGATCGTCGTGAACCACCATCTCTTCTTCGCCGACGTGGTGCTGCGCGACGAGGGTGCGCCGGACCTGCTGCCCGCCGCCAACACCGTGATCTTCGACGAGGCGCACCACCTTCCCGACCTCGCGCGCCTCTTCTTCGGCCAGTCGCTTTCCACCACGCAGTTGCTCGAGCTCGCCCGCGACGTGCGCCTCGCCGAGGCGCAGCACGCGCGCGAGAGCACCGGTCTGGGCGATGCGGCGCTCGCCATCGAGCGCGCGGCGCGCGAAGTGCGCCTGGCGCTCGGGCCCGCTCCGGGACGCACGCCGCTCAACGCGATCAAGGAGCGCGCGGCGTTCGATCGCGCGTTGGACGCGCTGGCCACCGAGCTCGCCGCGCTCGCCGAGCGCTTGCGCGCGCAGGAGGAGCGTGCCGAGGAGATCCGCAACTGCCGAGCGCGCGCCGACGAGCTCTCGGCGCGGATTTCAGAATGGCGCGAGGCCGACGCGCGCCCGCGCGAGGATGCCTATGGAGAGACGGCCGCGCCCGACGTGGTGCGCTGGGTCGAGGCGTACGCGCAATCGGCGGTGCTCTACGTGACCCCGCTCGACGTGGCGCGCATCTTCCGCGCGCAGATGGACGGCGGGGAGCGCGCGTGGATCTTCACCTCCGCCACGCTCTCGGTGAACGGCGATTTTTCCCACTTCCAGGGGGAGATGGGACTCGCCGACGCGCGGACACAGACGTGGGCGAGCCCGTACGATTTTGCCAACCAGGCGCTGCTCTACGTGCCCGAAGGGCTGCCGGATCCGAATTCGGAAGGCTATGTCGAGGCGGTCATCGAGGCCGCGTGGCCGGTGGTGCGCGCGAGCGGCGGCCACGCCTTCCTGCTCTTCACGAGCCTGCGCGCCATGGACCGCGGCTTCGATCTGCTCGCAGCGAAGCTCGCCTCCAAGAAGCTCGAATGGCCGCTGCTGCTCCAGGGAAGCGGGGCGAAGAACGAGCTCCTCGAGCGCTTCCGGCGCTCGCCCAACGCGATCCTGGTCGGATCGCAGTCGTTCTGGGAGGGCGTGGACGTGAAGGGCGAGCAGCTCTCGGTGGTGGTCATCGACCGGCTGCCGTTCAATCCGCCGGACGATCCGGTGCTCGCGGCGTGCATCGAGCGCATCAATCGCGCCGGGGGCAACGCGTTCATGGATTACCAGCTGCCGCGCGCGGTGATCGCGCTCAAGCAGGGCGCCGGGCGCCTGTTGCGCGACGAGACGGACCGCGGGGCGCTCGTGATCTGCGACCCGCGTCTCGTGGACAAGCCCTACGGCAAGAGGATCTGGCGCGCCTTGCCGCCCTTTCGCCGCACCCGCCTCATCGCGGATGTCGAGGCGTTCTTCGACGCTGCGCGAGGCGGCCTGGAAAGCGCGGCTATTGCGCCGGCGACAAAAACTTCCATCCCTCGGGGCAGGTCGTGACTTTCGGGAAGTAGGCTTTCGCCGATTCGCAATAGTTCATGTACAGCGGCCCCTGGCGCGGCGTGCCTTCCGTGCGCGGGGGAAGCTCCGTCGTCGGCTCCGGCTCCATCATCACGCCATCGGGATACGAGGCGGGATACGGCTCGATCACGTCGCGGTAGATGACGGTGCGGGGGTAGTAATAATCATAGGGATAGCCCCAGTACCATGCCGGCCACAAGAGCGGGGCGCCGACAAAGACACCGAAGCGCGGACCGGAAAAGTGGCCGCGAAAGCCGCCACGAAAGCCGCCACCCCAATGCCCGCCCACCGGGCGCGCGCCACTCCACGAATGACCCCCGGAGCGCCCGCCGCCCCGGTCAGCCTGGGCATCGGCCGCGGCGGCCAGTCCCGTGGCGGCGATTGCCGCCACCACCAGCGATTGGATCGCTCTCATTTCAGGCTCCTTTGTTCCGCCCTTCGGACATCTTCAGCATATCGCAAGCGCGGTCGCGCGAGCACCACAAAAGGACGCGCGACAACACGGGCAACGCACGCCCCCCTTGTTCGGATGACATGCCGGGTAAGAAAGTTTCAGCCCTTTTGGCGAAATCGCGCCAGCTCGGCCTTGAGCCACGCGGCGCTGGGGACGGTTGGGGAGCCCGGGCACTGCACGAGGTATTCCTCGCCGCTCAGGCTGCTCTTGCTGGCCGCGTTGTCGATGAACGATTCCGCCGAGTCGACCTTGCCGCGCTCCTTCAGCCACTCGAACTTCGTGCCGATGTGAGCTCGCGCCGCGACCATGTCGTGCCAGCTGCCGTTGCGGTTGAACTTGCAGTCCGACTTCGCGATGTAGTCGAAAAGGTGGTCGATCTCGGCCAGCGTACGCCCGGGAACGCCGGGAACGACGGGTTGCGCGATGGCGGCGAGCGGGAGGGCGAGGAGAAGGCCGGCAAGGAGCTGTTTCATCGAAGGGATCGAGTCCGAAGGAGTGACGTCGAGTCCGATTGGACCGGGCGCGTTCGAAATCGATCGCGTCCCGCGATTGCCGCCGTAGCGCGTCGAGGCCTGATTTCGGGGGTGAACACGCTTTTCTTGCCGCTGCAATCAGGCAATCGGCAGGGTGACGCGGGCCTCGAGGCCACCGCCCTCGCGCGCGGCGAGGTCGAGGCGCCCGCCGTGCAAAGTGGCCACGCGATTGGCGATGGCGAGGCCCAGTCCCGCGCCGGAGGAGCCGCTGCGCGCCTCGTCCCGGCGCGTGAACGGTTCCTTGAGCCGCTCCACCATCGCCGCGGGGATTCCCGGCCCGCGGTCCAGCACCGAAAGGATCGCGTGGTGGTCGTCGGCTCGCGTGCGCAGGAGCACTTCGCCCCCTGCATGGCGCGCCGCGTTGGCGAGCAGGTTGTCCACCAGGCGCTGCATCGCCAGCGGCCGCAGCATGAGCAGCGGCAGCTCGCCCAGCTCGCAGCGCACCTGCACGCCGGAGCGCGCGGCCCTCTCGGCGCAGGTGCGCGCGAGCTCGGAGAGGTTCACCGCCGAAAGCGGCTCGGCGGCCTCGCTGCGCGTGAAATCGATGAACTGGTCGATGATGGCATTCATGTCGGCGACGTCCTCGACCATGGCGCGCTGCGTGGCCGGATCGACCTTTCCGTCGAGCATCTCGACCTCGAGGCGCAGCCGCGACAGCGGGGTGCGCAGGTCGTGCGAGACCCCGGCGAGAAACGTCGAGCGGTCGCGCTGGCTCTTCTGCAGGTCTTCCTTCATCTGGTTGAAGGCCCTGGCGACGGCGCGGATTTCGGAGGGGCCGGATTCGGCGACGGGAGGAGGGTTGCCGCCCCTGCCGAGCTTGGCCGCCGCGCTCGCGAGCTCGCCGAGCGGGCGATTGAGCTTCCACACGATGAAGAAGGTGGCGAGGATGGCGATGGCGAGGCCGGCGATGCCCCACGCCACAAGTGCGGCGGCCGGGTCGCGCTCGACGCGTCCGCGCGGGATGGCGACCCAATAGTCGCGCTCGCCCGCGGGCAGCCGGACCAGCAGCGGCTGCGGACGCGCCTCGACCGGAGTCGCGCCCGGATTGCGCTCCCGCACGTAGACCTCCGCGTCCGCGCCCAGGATCTCGCGGATGACTTGCCGGAAAGCCTGCAGGCGCGGCAGGTCGGGAGCAGGGCGCACGCGCTCGGAGCCGCGCACCGGCACGATGCGGATGCCTTCCTTTTCGGCGACCCGGCCGATGAACGCCTGCTGTTGTTTCGCGTCCATGGTCTGCAGCGCGGAGCTGATCGTCTTCAAGTGATTCACGAACTGCCCCATGCCCTGTGCTGCGCGCGGCTGCGTCATGTGCTCGTGCAGCAGCCAGAGTGCGGCGGCCTGGGATACCACCAGTGCCGCGACCAGGACGATCAAGGTGCGCCACAGCAAAGACCCGGGGAAGAACCTCATTTCTGCGCCAGGCCGTCGGGGATGAACACGTAGCCGAAGCCCCAGATGGTCTGGATGAAGCGCGGCTGCTGGGGATCGTCGCCGAGGAGCTTGCGCAGCCGCGACACCTGGACGTCGATCGAGCGGTCGAAGCTCTCGTGCTCGCGGCCGCGCGCGAGGTCCATCAGCTTGTCGCGCGACATCGGCTCCCGCGGATGCAGCGCCAGCGCCTTGAGCAGCGCGAACTCGCCGGTGGTGAGCGGCACGGGGTCGCCGTCGCGGGTGAGGGCGCGGCTGGCGAGGTGCAGCTCGAACGCTCCGAACTCGACCACGCGGGGCTCGGGGGTCGGCGCGCCGGGCGTGGGCGCGGGCGCCTGGCGCCGCAGCACGGCGTGGATTCGCGCGACCAGCTCGCGGGGATTGAACGGCTTGGCTAGGTAGTCGTCGGCTCCCATCTCGAGCCCGACGATGCGATCGACGTCGTCGCCCTTGGCCGTCA
>JBGOST010000275.1:0-4318 GCA_041476125.1 Usitatibacter sp.
TAGCGCTCGTACACGATGCGGTCGTCGCGCATCACGATGAAGGCGGCGGTGCGGGTGTCGTCAAGGTAATCGACGAGCTGCCAGCTCTTTCCCGTTTCATCGGGGACTTTAAGGTCGGCGATGAACCGCGGAACGCGATTGAGGGTGCGCAGGGGCGAGGGCTCCTCGGCGCGAGCGACCGTGCGGTCCGCGAAGATGCGGTGGTCGTCGAGGCTGGCGAAGTTGTGGATCAGTGTTTTGGTCAGCGTGCAGCCTTGAATGCACCCGATGGCAGCGATTGCCGCGATATGCTTCGTGAGGTTCATGGCGCTCTCCGTGGTTGGCTTGGAGCCATCAGAGAAGAGCGCCGCGGAAAAGAACCTTAGGAACGACTAAGCTTTTCCGAAGAAAATATTGCTGATATAACTCAGTGACTTACAGTATTTCCGAAGGCGCCATCGACGTGTCCACTCTCGCCGCGAACGACGCAAAAGGGGCCAGCCCGGAGCTTCGGGTCGGGGGGTGGCGCGTCGATCCGGCGCGCAACGAGCTCAGCCGCGGCGCCGAATCGGTGAAATTGGAGCCAAAGGTCGTCGAGGTGCTGGTGCACCTCGCGCGGCGCGCCGGTCAGGTGGTGGGCCGCGAGGAATTGCTCTCGGCCGTCTGGCCGGGCGTGGTGGTGGGGGACGACGCGCTCACCCAGGCGATCATCAAGTTGCGGAAGGCCTTCGGCGATGACGCGCATCGGCCGAAATTCATCGAGACCATTTCCAAGCGCGGCTACCGGTTGATCGCGCCGGTGGAAGAGGGCGGAAAAGCGGTGGCCACGCGGGGCCGCCAATCGTTCGCGCGCCGTAATCGTGTCGTGATTGCCACGGCGATCGGCGTGGTCCTGGTCTCGGTGGGCGCGCTCCTGGTCTTTCCCGAGATCGCCAAGACGGTCAGCATGCCCTGGCCGATCGCGGTGAACGAAGCAGGGCTGCCGACGGGCGGACGTCCGACCATTGCCGTCCTGCCGCTCGCCAACCTGAGCGGCGACGCGAAGCGCGACTATTTCAGCGACGGCATGACCGAGGACATCATCAACGCGCTAGGACGTTTTTCGAGCGTGCGCGTGATCTCGCGCAACTCGGTCGAGGCGTTCAAGGGCCGCGCGGCGACCCCGCAGGCTGTGAAGAGCGAGCTCGGCGCGCGTTACATCGTCAAGGGCAGCGTGCGCGAGGCCGACGGCAAGCTGCGCGTGGCCGTGGAGCTGAGCGACGCGGAGAAAGGCGTGCAGCTCTGGTCGGATCGCTATGACGGTGAAGGCAAGGACGTGTTCGGCTTCCAGGACCGGATCGTGCGGAACATCGTCGGAGCCCTCGAGGTCAAGGTGTCGCGGCTCGAACACGATCGTGCCGTCTCCAAGCCGCCGCAGAACCTCGAAGCGTACGACCTGGTGCTGCGCGCGCGGGCGCTGAACCTGCACTCCGACCGCGCTTCGAACCGCGAGGCGCGCGCCCTGGCCGCCAAGGCCATCGAGCTCGCGCCGAGCTATGCCGAGGCGTACGTCGTGCTTTCGGGCGCAGAAACGCAGCGTTCCATCTTCGGCTGGGTGGAGGACCCGGCGGAGGGCCTTCGGCGCGCCGAGGCGTTGGCGCAGCGCGCGCTGGCCCTCGAGGACCCCGGCGCACAGGCGCGCGCGCATGGGCAATTGGGAGTGATTTATGCGACGACCGGAAGGCACGACGAAGCGCAGGCCGAGCTCGATCGCGCGCTCGAGCTCAATCCGAGCGATGTTCTTGCCTACGACGCGCGTGGCAGCAACCTGATGTATATGGGCAGGGCGGAAGAAGCGATCGCCTCGCTCGAGACGGCGCTGCGCTTCAATCCTGCGGGCAGGTCCCCGGGGACTCGTTTCGGCTTCTCACTGGCCTATTACATGCAGGGACGCTATCGCGAATCGCTCGCCGTGGCCGATGCCGCGCTCGCGCGCTATCCGGACCTGGCGTTCCTGCATGCGATGCGCGCCGCGGCCCTGGGGCAGATGGGAAACACGGAAGAGGCGGGCAAGGCCGCCGCTCAACTCATGCGGCTCGATCCCTACTTCAAGGTGGAGCTGTTCGGCACCCGATTCGCCGATCCGCGGCACATGAAGCACCTCCAAGAGGGCCTGCGCAAGGCGGGAATGTAGCAGGCGAGGCTACTTCATCGCCTGCCAGTTCTTCTGCGACTGTTGCAGGAGGGCGGGATCCTTTTCCGCCATATCCCGGGCCCTGGCGGATCCGAATACGTAGAGCTTTCCGTCCACGATCTTCCACTGGGTGGGATCGGCCTCGACGCGCTTGTTCATCCCGATGCTGACTGCGCAATTGGCGGCGAACTGCGGAATATACCGGTCGGGATCAGCGGAGAACGCCTTGCGGTTCTGCGCGCTCGCGAAGTAATAGCGCGCGCCGTCGAAGTCCTCGCGGATATCAGGTGTGCCTTTCACCGCTTTGTGCTCGGTGAAGTATGCGACCGGGTCGTATCCCTTCAGGATCACCCGCGGCTCGGTCGCCGAAGTGCCTTGCGCGAAAGCCGCGCTGCACAACAGCGCCATCGAGACCACCATCCCTGCAATCTTCATCGCCACACTCCTTGCATGAGAACCCTCTCACGCTCCCGAATGCTACGCCAAAGCCCACAACGTTTCAGAACGGGGGCGCGCCACTTTTAAAGCCCCGCGCATTGGTATCATCAGCCGTTATGTTGAAGAGCCTGCGTAGCTCGGTTCGTCGCAAGGTCATCCTGCTGGTGCTCGCGGCCACGGTTTCGGCGCTCGCGTTGAGCGCGCTTGCCCTGGTCATCTACGACCTTCGCACCTACGAGCGCCAGTGGACCAATGACCTGACTACCCAGGCAGAGATCCTTGCGCGCGCCAATGCTCCCGCCCTGGCATCCAAGGATCACGACACCGCGGCGGCGGATCTCAGCGCCCTGAAGATGCGCCCCCGGGTGCTTGCAGCGGCGCTGTACACGCGCGACGGAGAGCTCCTTGCAACCTACACGAAGCCCGGCATGGACACGCCGCCGTTTCCCCTGAAGCCGGAAGCCGACGGCTACCGCATCGACGGCGACCAGCTGTTGCTCTTCCGCCGCGTGGTCGAAGGCGGCGAACCTATCGGCACCGTCTACCTGCGAGCGCTCTACCTCCCCTGGGAACGCGTCAGGGACTACCTCACCATCCTCGGCGTCGTCATGCTCGCGAGCCTTGCCGTCGCCGCGCTCCTTTCAGGTTGGCTGCAGAAGGCGGTCACGGTGCCGATCCTGGAAGTGGCCCGCGTCGCGCGCGAAGTGATGGTGCAGCGCGACTATTCGCTGCGCGCCCGCAAGATCACCGATGACGAGATCGGCGAGCTGGTCGACTCGTTCAACGCGCTGCTTGCGGAGACGGGCCGTCGCGCCGAAGCGCTGCGCGAGGCCGACCGCCGCAAGGACGAGTTCCTCGCCACGCTCGCGCACGAGCTGCGCAACCCGCTCGCCCCGCTTCGCAACGCGCTCGAGATCCTGCGCATCGCCGAATCCAATCCTGCGATGACGCAGAAGGCACGCGACATAATGGAAAGGCAGCTCAGCCAGATGGTGCGCCTCGTCGACGACCTGCTGGACGTTTCGCGCATCACTACCGGGAGGCTTGCCATTCGCAAGAGCGCGATCGAGCTGCAATCGGTGGTGCGCGACGCGGTGGAGACCGTGCGGCCGTTCATCGAGGCGCGCGGCCACACGCTCGAAATGAGGGTTTCGGAGGAGCCCATCCTGGTCGAGGGCGACCGCACGCGCCTTTGCCAGGTGTTCGGCAACTTGCTCAACAACGCCGCGAAATATACGGAAGGCAGCGGGCGGATCGCGCTCACGCTCGAAAGCGACGGCAACGCTGCCACGCTGCGCGTGCGCGACAGCGGCATCGGCCTTGAGCCGCAGTCCCTGTCTTCGATCTTCGACATGTTCATGCAGGTGGACCGCACGCTCGAGCGTACGCAGGCGGGGCTCGGTGTGGGCCTCACGCTCGCCAAGCGCCTCGTCTACCTGCATGGCGGCACGCTCACTGCCCATAGCGAGGGAAAAGGGAAGGGGAGCGAATTCATGGTGCGGCTTCCACTGGCAGGCGCCGTCCTCGGAGATTCCGCCCATAAGCCTGCCCCGGGAGCAATGCAAAGCCGGCGGATCCTGCTCGCCGACGACAACGTCGATTTCGCCACCAGCCTCGCCACGCTGCTCACCGCGAGCGGGCACGAAGTGCGCATCGCGCACGACGGCGCGGAAACGCTCGCCACCGCCGAGCGTTTCAATCCCGACTTCGCCTTCCTCGACCTCGGCA
>JBGOST010000276.1:0-4313 GCA_041476125.1 Usitatibacter sp.
CGGTGCCGGAGTTCGAGCGCGTGATGAATTCGCTCAAGGACAAGGAAGTGAGCATGCCGATCCAGACGCCATTCGGATGGCACCTGGTGCAGGTGCTCTCGCGGCGTTCCGACGAGCTCTCGGACGATCGCAAGAAGGCGGCCGCCCGCCAGGCGATTCGCGCGCGCAAGGCCGACGAGGCCTACCAGGATTGGCTGCACCAGTCCCGCGATCGCGCGTTCGTCGAGAACCGCTACGACGAGCGGTAAGGGCGGAGCGGCTGCGCGATGGGCGCCACCCCGCTTCCCCTGATCGCATTGACCGCGGGCGAGCCGGCCGGCATCGGCCCCGACCTGTGCGTCCTGCTTTCGCGCGAGCAATTCCCGGGCCGCATCGTGATCCTCGGAGACCCCGAGGTCATCGCCGAGCGCGCCCGCATGCGCGCGATCGCGTTCGACGTTCCCGAATACCGTTCGCGCGATTCGGCGCCGCGCTTCTCGATCCTTCCGATCCGCACCGCCGGGCGCGTCGTCGCGGGCCGGCTCGACCCGGCGAACGCGCGCCACGTCCTCGCCCTCCTCGACCGCGCGATCGATGGCTGCATGCGCCGCGAATTCGACGCGATGGTGACCGCCCCGGTGCAGAAGAGCGTGTTGAACGACGCGGGCATCGCCTTCACCGGACACACCGAGTATCTCGCCGCGCGCACCGGCACCGCGCTCGTCGTGATGCTGCTCGTGGGCGGGGGGCTGCGCGTGGCGCTGGCCACCACGCACCTCGCGCTCTCCGAGGTGCCGGGCGCCATCGTGCGCGATCGGCTCGAGGCCATCGTGCGCATCATCGACAAGGACCTGCGCCGCCATTTCGGCATCGAGCGGCCGCGCATCCTGGTGGCGGGGCTCAATCCCCACGCCGGTGAATCGGGTTACCTGGGGCGGGAGGAAATCGAGGTCATCGCGCCGGCGATCGCCGCGCTCGCACGCGAGGGCATCGCCGTGTCGGGGCCGTTTCCCGCCGATACGCTTTTCACGCCGCGCGTCCTGGCCGAAGGCGACGTGGCGCTCGCCATGTTCCACGACCAGGGGCTCCCGGTGCTGAAGCACGCGGCGTTCGGGCAAGCGGTCAACGTGACGCTCGGGCTGCCGATGATCCGCACCTCGGTCGACCATGGGACGGCGCTCGATCGCGCCGGCGCGGGGGAGATCGACGCGGGGAGCCTCGAGCAGGCCGTGGCGCTCGCCTTCGAGATGGCGGCGCGCAGCCGCTAGGCAACCGCGTGCTTCCGCGCCCCAAGAAGCGTTTCGGCCAGCACTTCCTCACCGATCGCCACTACCTCGAGCGCATCGCAGGGGCGATCGACGCCAAGCCGGGCGAATCCATGGTCGAGATCGGCCCCGGCACGGGCGTGCTCACCGCGGAGCTCGCGCGCTCGATCCACCCCCTGCACGTGATCGAGATCGACCGCGATCTCGCCGCGGGGCTCGCTGCGCGCTTTCCCGGCGCGAAGGTGGTGGTCCACCAGGCCGACGCGCTCGAGTTCGATTTCACCCAGCTGCCCGCGCCGCTGCGCGTCGTCGGGAACCTGCCGTACAACGTCTCGACGCCGATCCTGTTTCGCATGGCGCAAGTCGCCGCGCGGCTGCACGACTGCGTCTTCATGCTGCAGAAGGAAGTGGTCGACCGCATGGTCGCGAGCCCCGGAACGCCCGACTACGGTCGGCTGTCGGTGATGCTGCAGTACCGCTTCGCGATGGCCCTCGTGCTGCGCGTTCCGCCCGGTGCCTTCACCCCGCCACCGAAAGTCGATTCCGCCCTGGTGCGAATGCAGCCCCTGGGCGCGAGCCGCCCGAGGGCGCGAGACGACGAGCGTTTCGCGGCCATCGTCGCGGCCGCCTTCTCGCAGCGGCGCAAGACGTTGCGCAACGCGGTGAAAGCCTGGGTCGCAGAAGAGGCTTTCGCGAAGGCCGGCATCGACCCGCGCCGGCGCGGCGAGACGCTCGGCGTGGCGGAGTTCATCGCGCTCGCCGACGCCTAGGCCTTGTGCTGGATGAACTCGATCTTGTAGCCGTCGGGATCCTCGACGAACGCGATGACGCTGCCGCCGAACTTCATCGGCCCGGCTTCGCGCGTCACCTTGCCGCCGCGCGCCTTGACCGCTTCGCACGCCTTGTACGCGTCGGGCACCGACACGGCGATATGGCCGAAGCCGTTGCCGATGTCGTAGGACTTCGTGTCCCAATTGTGCGTGAGCTCGATCACCGCGTGCTCGCTCTCGTCGCCGTAGCCGACGAAGGCGAGGGTGAACTTGCCGTCGGGATAATCCTTGCGGCGCAGCAGCTTCATGCCGAGCACGCCGGTATAGAAGCCGATCGAGCGATCGAGGTCGCCGACTCTTATCATGGTATGCAGCAGTCGCATGTCTGCCTCCTGGTGGATATGCCTAGAACGCTCTGTACAAATGATCGGTCGCGAAGAGCTCCTCGCGCAACCGGCGATAGTCGGGACATTGGCGCTCGACCTCGGCCCAGAACGCGCGCGAATGGTTCATCTCGCGAAGGTGCGCGAGCTCGTGGCAGATGACATAGTCGATGAGCTCGCGCCTCGCTTTCACCAGCCGCCAGGCGAGGCGCACCTCGCGCCGCGTGTTGCAGCTGCCCCAGCGCGCGAGGGCGCTCGACAGGACCAGGCGGGGATGCGGCAGCGCGGCGGCCCGCGCGAGCGCCGCGAGGCGCTCGGAGAGGCATTCGTGCGCCGCGAGCTTGTACCACCGGATCACGGCGCGCTGCACCTGCGCCGCGTCGGGGTCGCGCGCGGCGATCCGCAGCTCGTCCTCGAAGCGCTCGGCGCGAATCCTCTTTCCCGCGGCGATGCGCAGCACGAGCGTGCCGCCGAGATAAGGCAGGCGTGCGCCATCCACCCATTCGACGGGCGTCACGCGGCGATGCCTCCACTCGGCGATCTTGCGCAGCACCCAGCGCTCGCTATCGCGCACCAAGGCCTCGATGCGCCCGAGCGGCATGGCCGAAGGAGCGCTCACGGTGAGGCCCGTCTCGTCGACCTTGAGTCCCACGCCGCGCCGCCCGCGGCGGCGCACCAGCAGGTATTCGACGCGCTCCGCACCCAGCTCTAGCCGGCGCACGTCCCGCGAGACCAGCTCACGCGTCGGCATAGAGATGCGGCGAGATGACGCGCATCTGCGCTTCGATCCATTCCTCGACCTGCGAATTCACCGAGACCACGTCACGGCCCTCGGTCGCGATCAAGGGCCCGACCACGACCTTCACCACGCCCGGCTTCTTGCGAAACGCGTAACGTCCCCAGAACTCCCCGGCGTTGTGCGCGATGGGCAGGATGGGAGTGCCGGTGCGCGTTGCGAGCAACGAGCCGCCGATGCCGTAGCGCCCGCGCTTGCCGGGCGCGATGCGCGTGCCCTCGGGAAAGACGGTGACCCAGAGTCCCTCGGCGAGGCGCTTGGCGCCTTGCTCCACGATCTGCTCGCGCGCCGTCTTGCCGCTCGCGCGGTCGATGGCAATGCAGCGGATGGCCATCAGGCTCCAGCCGACGAAAGGCAGCCACAGCAGCTCCTTCTTGATGATCCACGATTGTGGTGGGAAGCGGGCCTCGATGAAGATCGTCTCCCACGCCGACTGGTGCTTCGACATGATGACCGCGGGAGCTTTCGGCACGTTCTCCCAGCCCTTCACCTCGTAGGTGATGCCGCAGCTCCACTCCACCCATTTCAGCATCATCTCGGTGTAGGCCGAGGCGACCCTGAACGACCCAAGCCTGCCGAAGAGCCGACCCATGGGCACGAGGAAGCCGAAAAGGGCCGTCACCGCCAAGGCCCCCAGCAGGAACAGCGCCGAGCGCAGCGTCGTCATGGATGGGAAATGAGGTGGCAGCTGGCCTCGCCCAGGTCGTCGAATACCAGCGTCTTCTTCGGGATGCCGCCTTCCGCCTGCGTCTTCTTCCCCTTGCCGGTGAGCACCAGGATCGGCTGCGCGCCCACCGCCTCGGCGGCCTGCAGGTCCTTCAAGCTGTCGCCGATCGCGGCAACGCCTTTCAGGTCGGCGTGGAAGCGCGCCGCGATCTCCTCGAACATCCCGGTGCGCGGCTTGCGGCAGGCGCATTGCGCCGCCGCGGTATGGGGACAGAAGAAGAGCGCGTCGATGCGCCCGCCCTGGCGAAACACGAGCTCCATCATCTTGTCGTTGATGGCGTTCAGCGCGGCCATGTCGAAGAGCCCGCGGCCGATGCCCGACTGGTTGGTCGCCACCGTGACGCGATAGCCGTTCTGGTTGAGCCGCGCGATCGCCTCGATCGAGCCGGGAATC
>JBGOST010000277.1:0-4295 GCA_041476125.1 Usitatibacter sp.
CGTCCAGCCGTCGCCGTCCTCGAGGATCCACAGGTTGATGTGGTCGAGCGCGAAGGGCAGCGGCATGCGGATCCACCACACGCCTTCGGCCACCGCGATCGCCTCGCCGGGCTGCGGGACGCGCTCCGCGAAGGGATGGACTACTTGGTCGTGAAGACCCAAACGCCGTTCCACGCGGCTCCCGGTGGGTTGGTGCGGAAATGCTCGACGCGCTTGAGGTACAGCTTGTAGAGCTTGCTGTCCGGGGCGGCGTACGAGAGGTTCTTCAGCTGCGTCTGCGCCTCGTCCCAACGCTGCTTGCGGTATTGCTCCAGCGCCTTGTGGAATCGGTCGATCTCCTGCAGCTGCGTCTCGCCGACCTCGCCCACCTTGCCGATCGGCTCGAAGATGCCGATGCCCTCGTGACGCCCTTTCACCACCACCTTGTCGATCTCGCGGTAGACGAAGCCCTGCGCGGCCTTCACCTGGTTCTCGGAGACGAGGATGCCGATGCCGTACTCCTTCGTGAGGCCCTCGAGGCGAGAAGCGATGTTCACCGCGTCGCCCATCACCGTGTAGGCGCGCCGGAACCGCGAGCCCATGTCGCCCACGTTCATCTCGCCGCAGTTCAGGCCCACGCCGATGTTCAACACCGGCCAGCCCCGCTTCACGAAATCGGGGTCGAGGTTGCGGATGCGCTTCTGCATCGCGAGCGCGGCTTCGACGCCGTGGATGGCGTGCTCGGAGTCGTTCAGCGGAGCGCCCCAGAAGGACATGATCGCGTCCCCGATGTACTTGTCGATCGTGCCGCGCTTCTCCTGGATGACCTCGGTCATTTCGGTCAGGTAGGCGTTCATCAGGTCCTTCAACCCCTCGGGCGTGAGGCCCTCGGAAATCGAAGTGAAGTCGCGCACGTCGGAGAAGAGCACCGTCATGTCGCGGCTCTCGCCGCGCATCGAGTACACCTCGGGATTCTTCGACATCTCCGCGACGAGCTCCTTGGGCACGTAGGTGCCGAAGAGGCCGGTGATGAGCCTGCGCGAGCGCGTCTCCATGAAGAAGCCCCACGCCATGTTGAGCAGGTACAGCAGCGCCAGCATGAGGAGCGGGGCGGCGATGTTGAGCACGAAGTGATGCGAATGCCAGGCGTAGAGGTTCACCGCGACGAGCAGCACCATCACGATCCCCATGGCGGCCGTCGAGGTGAGCGCGGAGAGCTGCGGCAGCAGGATCGCGAACGGCACTCCGATGAGGAGCACCGTGAGCACCGAGATCGCGAGGACGAGGTCGGGGCGGTGCATGATCGACTGGTCGAGGAAGCCGCTGATCAGGTTCGCGTGGACCTCCACGCCGGGGAAATCCTCGCGCACCGGGGTCGACCGCAGGTCGAGCAGGCCCTGCGCCGAGGTGCCGACGATCACGAGCTTGTCCTTGAGCTCCTCGGCCGCCAGCGTGCCGCGGATGACATCGGTCGCCGAAACGTAGCGGTAGGCGCCGGTCCCCGCGCGATACGGGACGAGCGCGCTCATGCGCTCGTCGAGCGGCACGCGCAAGTCTCCCATCGACACGTACGGGACGGCCGCCACGTTGCCGACCTTGGGCACTTCGACCTTCAACCTCGCGGGGAGGTTGCCGAGGTAGGTCCGGGTCATGGCGAAGGACAAGGCCTCGTAGAAGCCCTCGCCGTACTTCATGTAGATCGGCACGCGGCGCGTCACGCCGTCGAAGTCGAGCTGCGGGTAAAGGTGCCCCGCGGCGGTGGCCGCCTTGGAGAGGATTTCGAGGTTGCCGCTATATCCCGTGGCGAGGTTGTGGATGACCTCGTAGGGATTGAAGATGTCCGCGTTGAAGATGGGCGGCGGCAGCACGCCCGCCTTGTCCGTCTTGCCGCCGAGGAAGAAGCCGAGCACCACCGGGCGCTTGGCGATCTCCTCGGCGAAGAGCCGGTCGTAGTCGAGCCCGACGCGGTGCTCTTCGAGGAACTTCTGGAACGGGGCGTTTTCCTTGAGCTCGCCCTTGGCCATTTCGTCGAGGTTCGCCAGGCCCGAGCTCGTGTCGGGCTCGGCGAAGGCGATGTCGAATCCCACCACGCGCACGTTGTAGCGCTCGAAGAGCTGGCGGACCATCACCGCCATCTTGTTGCGGCTCCACGGCCAGCGCCCCTCGGCGATGAGGCTCTTCTCGTCGATGTCGAGGATGATGACGCGCGGATCGAGCGTCTTGGGCATGAAGAGCCGCAGGCGCGTGTCGTAGGCCCACAGCTCCATCTGCTGCACGAAGCGGTACTGGAAAAACTCCCACTCGTGCACCAGGAAGGCGAGCACCACCGCGAGGCCCGCCGCGATGCGGATCCAGGTATTGGTGCTGAGCTGCGGCTTCCAGCGGGAGAGTGATTTCACTCGCGAATTGTCATTCCGGCAGGAAGGCCTGCCGATGCCCGGGAATGATACCGCAGGCGCCTCGCGGGGCGCAGGCGCCGGGGATTCTCAGCGGCCCAGCAGCCTGAGCAGGCCCCGGAAGGGCGCCTTGCGGCCCCGCGCGAGGTCCGCCCGCCGGCGCAGCGCCCGCAACGGGTCGCGGGCGATGAATTCGCGCACGCGCGGCTGGAATTCGGGATAGAGCTCGTCGACGATGGCCTGCGCCCTGGCACGGCGCTCCAGGCCGCTCGCCCCGAACGAGACTTCGCCCACGTGGCGCACGAAGACGTCCCCGGCCACCAGGTGGACGAATCCCGCCCGCGAGGCGCGCATGCAGAAATCGACTTCCTCGCCGTACCCGGCGCCGTAGCGCGCCGCGTCGAACGCGCCGATCGCCTCGATGCAGCGCCTCGTGACGTACATGCAGAAGCCGACGGCGGTGGGGATCTCCGCGGCGCGCCGGGGGTTGGCCTTGGCGAAGGCGCGGTCGAGGCTCGCGGTGGTCTCGCCCCGGGGCAGGTCGTTGCGCTCGAGCGTGACCGGGTAGCTGCAGAGGGTAGCGTTGTTGGAAAACGGCGTGACGGTTCCTACGCGCGGATCCGCCGCATGCGCCGCAAGCCGGTCGAGCCAGCCCTGCGCCACTTCCGTGTCGCTGTTGAGGAGGACGACATCGCGATCGGGATGCAGCGCCATGCCTTCGTTGGCCGTGGCGACGAAGCCGCGATTCGCGGCGTGGGCAATCAGCGTGACGCGGCCTTCGGAGCCGAGCGAACGCAGCCAGGCGGAGATAGCGGGCTCGGGGCTCGCGTCGTCGATGACGACGATCTCGTGCGGCGTTTGCAGCCGTGCGGCGAGCAGGCTTTCCAGGCAGGCGCGGGTTTCGGCCTCGCCCCGATAGACGGGAACGACGATGTCGACGGTGTGCGGCACGGGCTCGAATTATCACATTGTCCGGCGCGGGCGGCCCGCCATGTAAAATTCGCCACCATGCAGGCAAACATCGCATCCCTCAGGGCCGTGCCCGGCCTCGACGCCCGGCCGGTCCAGCTGCACGTGATCCACGACCTCGGCGGCGGCACGGCCAAATGGCTGGAGGACTTCTGCGCCGCCGATTCGAAGAGAACCAACCTGATTCTCAAGGCGCTCACGCATCAGCAAGCCATGGGAGCCGGCGTGGCGCTTTTCGCCCAAGTGACGGACGAGATGCCGCTCAAGGTGTGGAATTTCTCGAGCGAGATCCCGGCGACGGTGACGGCTCACCCGGAGTATCGCCGCGCCCTGGATGAAATCGTCAGGGACTACCACGTCGACGTGCTGCTGGTCTCGTCGCTGATCGGCCATTCCCTCGACATCCTAGACACCGGCCTGCCGACAGTCGTCATCACCCACGACTACTATCCCTATTGCCCCGCGATCAACATCTACTTTGGCGGCGTGTGCCGGCAATGCGATGGGAAGCGCATTGGCGAGTGCTACCGGGACAACCTCAATTTCAACCCCTTCGTCGGGTTCCTGCCGGCCGAGCGCGTGCGGGTTCGCGCCCGATTCATGGATCTCGTCCGGCGTCCGAATGTGGTCATCGCGACCCCGACCCAATCGGTCGCGGACAACCTCATCCGCTTGAACGAGCTCTTCCGGCAAGTCTCCTTCGCGACCATTCCCCATGGCTACGGCAACGCATTCAGCCGGCTTGCGACCGCGGAACCGCCGCCGAACGAGCGTCTCAGGATCCTGGTGCTGGGGCAGCTCTCGCTGCTCAAGGGCGAGAAGCTCCTGCGGGGATCGCTCACCGCGTTGAACAAGTTCGCCGACATCTGGCTCCTCGGAGCGCGGGAAGTGGGGGAGTCGTTCCAGTTCAAGCCGGGCGTGCACGTCGTAAGCCACTACGAGGTCGGTGAC
>JBGOST010000278.1:0-4258 GCA_041476125.1 Usitatibacter sp.
CGTACTTGTGCCACGACAGCATTTGCTGGGCGTCCATGCCAAAGGCGGGGCCGGAACCCCACAGCGCGAGCGCATTCTGCTTGCCATAGTGGTACACCAGCACCCCATGGCCGCCGTCGAGCGTGCCCTTCGACACGGCATCGATCAGGCCGAAGGCCGGTACGACCGACCCCGCGGGAAGCACCTCGATCTTGAGGTCGCCGCCCGTCATGTCGTTCACCTTCTTGGCGAAGTCGAGGGCGTACTCGTGGAAGATGTCCTTCGACGGCCAGGTGGACTGCCAGCGCATCGAAATCGGGCCGGCTTGACCCTTGGAGATCATCGGGAATGCAAGCGCCGTGGCGCCGGCCGCGCCCGCCAGGAACTTGCGGCGCGTGGGACTGGGCGTCGCGGTGGCGACGCCCTTGGAATCGTCTTTCATGTACTCCTCCTCGGTGGTTTTGTCGCGCGACTTGAAGACGCTTTGCGAACGGGTTCGCGAGCCCGCCAATCGACGCGCCAATCCTAGTCTCCGTACACCCCAAAGGCAAGGGACGGCGCGCGGTCCCGGGCGGGAAACACCCCCCTCCAGCCCTTCAATCCGGTAACAATCGACGATACCGCGGCCTCACGGTCACCGGGCCGGCTGCGCGGCCGGCGCCGACGGGGCTCTTTCCTTGGTGTGCTGGGTGTGCGGATGCCACCCGAGCACCGCAAGGAGCACGAAGAACCCGATCACGTATGCAAGCGCGACGTGCCAGCCGTGGCGCAGCCACAGGCCCACGGACCGCGCCTCGGGAAAGTTGTTGGACAGCGCCACGCCCGCCGAGGAGCCGAACCAGATCATGGAGCCGCCAAAGCCGACCGCATAGGCGAGGAACCCCCAGTCGTAGCCGCCCTGGTGCAGGGCCAGCGCCGTGAGCGGGATGTTGTCGAACACCGCCGAAAGGAAGCCCAGCCCCAGGGCGGTCTGCCAGGAGGCCGCCGGCAGCTTTTCCACCGGCATCATCGAGGCCGTGAGCACCAGCGAGAGCAGGAAGATCGTGCCCTTGAGCGTCGCGGGCATGAGCGACCAGGCGGGCCGGCGGATGGCCGCGGTGAGGAGGATCGCCACCCACACCGCCCCGCCGATGACCGGGAAGCGATCGAGCACCTCCGGAAACTTCAGGTTCGCGACCACGTTGGCGAGGATCGCGGCGACGAGGATGAAGGCCACGATGCCAACGCGCGCCCAATCGACGTGGACCCCCGCGGGCGGGTCGTTCATGATCGGCGAATAGGCCTGCTGCTGCTTGGCGGCGACGACGCCGAAGACGAGTACTGCCGCCCCGGCCCCGACGAACGCCTCGAGCACATCGAGCGGGTCCACCCCGGAGATCCACATCATCGTCGTCGTCGTATCTCCCACGACGCTTCCGGAGCCGCCCGCATTTGACGCCGCGACGATCGCCGCAAGGTACCCGATGTGGACCTTCTTGCGGAAAACTCCCGACGCCATGGCACCGCCGATGAGCGCCGCGGCGATGTTGTCGAGGAAGGACGAGAGCACGAAGACCATGACGAGCAGCACGAAGCCGCCCTTCCAGTCGTCGGGAAGGATCCTGGGCAGCACCACCGGCACGTTGGAATCCTCGAAGTGCTTCGAGAGGAGCGCGAAACCCATGAGCAGGCCGAAGAGGTTGGCGAGGATCACCCACTCGTGCGCGAAAAGCCCGGCGAGCCCCGCAAGCCCCGGGCCTTGCGCGAACCCCGTGAAGGCGAGCTTATAGACGGTGATGACGGCGAGCCCCGTCACCGCGACCTGCAGGGTGTGGCGATGGAAGAACGCGATGCCGGCGAGCACCAGCGCGAAGAGGATGAAGTCGACGGGGACGGGCCCCAGCATCACCGGCGAGGGGACGAACATGCGGGCGATTCTAACTCACGGTATTCTGCTTGCCGGAATCACGCGGGAGGCGACCCATGGAAGTCATCACCTGTGTCGAGGACCTGCGACGGCTCGCGGTAAAGCGCGTGCCGCGCATGTTCTACGACTACGCCGACGCCGGCTCGTGGACCGAGAGCACCTATCGCGCCAACGAAAGCGACTTCCGGAGGGTCGAGTTCCGCCAGCGGGTGGCGGTGAACATCGAAACACGCAGCGTGGCCGCGAAGATGATCGGGATCGACGTGGCGATGCCGGTTGCGCTGGCGCCGGTAGGGCTTATCGGCATGCAACACGCCGACGGCGAGATCCTCGCCGCGCGCGCGGCGGAAAAATTCGGGGTGCCATTCACGTTGTCCACGATGAGCATCTGCTCGATCGAGGATGTCGCGGCGAACACCGCCAAGCCCTTTTGGTTCCAGCTCTACGTGATTCGCGACCGGAATTTCGTGGAGCGCCTCATCGATCGCGCGAAGGCGGCGGGCTGCTCGGCGCTCATGCTCACGCTCGACCTGCAGATCCTTGGCCAGCGGCACAAGGACCTGAAGAACGGCATGTCGGCCCCGCCCAAGCCGACCCTCGCCAACATCCTCAACCTGATGACCAAGCCGCGCTGGGGCCTCGGCATGCTCGGCACGCGACGCCGCACGTTCGGCAACATCGTCGGCCACGCCAAGGGGGTGGGCGACCTGTCGTCGCTGTCGGCATGGACCACGGAGCAGTTCGACCCGCGCCTCTCCTGGGGCGACGTTGAATGGATCAAGAAGCGCTGGGGCGGCAAGCTCATCTTGAAAGGCATCATGGACGTCGAAGATGCGCGCCTCGCCGCCGATTCGGGCGCCGACGCCCTGATCGTCTCCAACCACGGCGGCCGCCAGCTCGACGGCGCCCCGTCGTCGATCCGTGCGCTCCCCGCGATCGTCGATGCGGTGGGCTCGCGCATCGAGGTGTGGATGGACGGGGGGATCCGCACCGGCCAGGACGTGTTGAAGGCGACGGCGCTCGGCGCCAGGGGGACGCTCATCGGCCGCGCGTTCGTCTACGGATTGGGCGCGCTGGGAGAGGCGGGCGTCACGCAGTGCCTGGAGATCATCCGCAAGGAGCTCGACCTCACGATGGCGTTCTGCGGGCACACCGACATTCGCAAGGTGGACCGCAAGATCCTCATTCCCGAGCGCGGCGTCGAATGGAAATAACAAGCCCTTAGAGCAGCCGCGACTGCCGCTCGGGCGTAGAGTGTGACTATCCTCACGGTTGAGGAGGAGTCCGCATGAAACCCAAGAAGGTCCTGATCCTCGGTGCCTCGTACGGCTCGCTGCTGGGGATGAAGCTCGCCCTCGCCGGCCACGACGTGAAGCTCGTCTGCCTTCCGCAGGAGGCCGCGCTCATCAACGAGAAGGGCGCGATCGTGCGCATCCCCGTGAAGGGGCGCGCGGGATTGGTCGAGGTGCAGACGCGAAACCTCCCCGGCAAGCTCACCGCTGACGTGCCCACCGCTGTGGATCCGCGCTCCTACGACCTCGTCGGGCTCGCGATGCAGGAGCCGCAGTACCGCTCGAGCGGCGTGCGCGAGCTGCTCGACGCCGTGGCGAAGTCGGGGGTGCCGTGCATGTCGATCATGAACATGCCGCCATTGCCTTGCCTGTCGCGCATCCCGGGAATCGATCCGGCGCGTTGCGCCGAGAGCTACACCGATCCCTCCGTGTGGAAGAGCTTCGACCCGAAGCTCGTCACGCTCTGCAGCCCCGACCCGCAGGCGTTCCGGCCGCCCGATGCGGAAGTGAACGTGCTGCAGGTGCGCCTGCCGACCAATTTCAAGGTGGCGCGCTTCGATTCCGACGCGCACACGCGGATCCTGCGCGGCCTGGCCGCCGACATCGAGGCCGCGCGCTTCGAGGGAATGGAGCTGCCGGTGAAGCTCAAGGTGCACGACTCGGTGTTCGTGCCGCTTGCCAAGTGGGCCATGCTGCTCGCCGGGAACTATCGTTGCGTGCAGCCCGACAAGGTGATCTCCATCAAGGAAGCGGTGCACGGCGACCTCGCGGCGACGCGCGCGGTGTACGAGTGGGTGGCGGACCTGTGCGTCTCGCTGGGTGCCAGCCGCGACGACATGGTTCCCTTCGAGAAATACGCCAACGCCGCGCTTTCCCTCGAAAGCCCCTCGTCGGCGGCGCGCGCATTGTCCATGGGCGCGCAGTACATCGAGCGCGTCGATCGCCTGGTCCAGTCGGTCGCGTCGCAGCGGGGCCTGCGCTTGGCGGCCGTGGACGAGATCGTCGCACTCGTCGATGCGTGGCTGGTGCGCAACCGGCGCAAGGGATAGAAATACTTCCCCTCCTCCCCACCACCATCGCC
>JBGOST010000279.1:0-4229 GCA_041476125.1 Usitatibacter sp.
CGGGTACCACTCGCGGCGCTTCGACCTCGCCGGTCGCATGACCTTCATGCCCGAGTTCAAGGACGCGAAGAGCTTCCCGTCGCCCTCCGACGATCTGCCCGCGGTGCCCTTCGGCGAGTGGGCGGGTCACGCGTTCGCCTCGCTCGATCCCGCGGCTCCCCTCGATGCGTTCCTCGCCGACATGAAGGCCTCGCTCGGCGCGATGCCGCTCGAGCGCATGCGCCTCGACGCCTCGCGCAGCCGCGATTACGAGGTGCGCGCGCACTGGGCGCTCTATGTCGAGAACTACCTCGAAGGCTTCCACATCCCGTTCGTGCACGCGGGCCTGAACGAGGTGGTCGATTACGCGAGCTACACGAGCGAGCTCTTCCGCTACTCCAACGTGCAGCGCGCGCAGGCGAAGGATGGCGGCCCGGCGGCCCAGTACTGGTGGATCTTCCCCAACCTGATGCTCAATTTCTATCCGTGGGGGTTGTCGCTGAACCTGGTGCAGCCCGAAGGACTCGACCGCACCCGCGTGGCGTTCCGCTCTTACGTCAGGGACGCATCGAAGCTCGAGACCGGGGCGGGCGCCTCGCTCGATCGCGTCGAAGCGGAGGACGAAGCGATCGTCCAAGCAGTTCAGCGCGGCGTGCGTTCGCACTTCTACAAGCGCGGCCGCTACTCGCCCACGCGCGAGCGCGGCGTGCACCACTTCCACCGGCTGCTGTGCGAGTTCCTAGGGTGACGGCGTGTTGATGAAGCGCCGGTAGCGGTGCACGAACGATCCGCCGTAGTTGCCCTGGCAGGCGAGCGAGCCGCAGGTGAGCGTGCCGTTAAAGAACGTGCGCGCCATGAACCCCACCACCGGCAACCCGCGTACCACCAATTCGCCCGCGGTCAGCCGGTCGTTGATCATGTCGCGGATCGTCGTCGTGGGCAGCGTCCTCAGCCCCGCGCCGGGGCCCGGACCGACGAAGAGCGTCATCGCCCAGCCGGAGACGATCTGGCTCGAGGCGATCGGCGGCGGCCCCTCGTTGATGTTGAGCGAGCCGAGCACAGGGGTGGGTGATGTCACCGTGACGTCACGCATCGTGATCACATTGGAGGTGTAGCACGTGCGCAGCCGCACCCCGCAGCCGAAGTCCGGCTGGCACACGCCCGTCTGCTGCACTCGCAGCTCCTCGCGATTCACGCTGGTGATGGCGAGGTCCTCGCAATTGTCGTTGCCCACGCGCGAGAACGGCAAATCCGCATTGGTGGGCGTCACGTAGAAGCGGCGCGTGGGAAACGTGAGCACCCAGTCGGTCGCCGACTGCGTGGCCGGATCGCGGATGATCTCGTTGAATACCTGGAAGCGCATGAGCACCGAGCTCACCGCGTCGACGGCGCGCGCCCAGACGAGCCGGTACTGGTTGCCCTGCCACGTGACATGGCTCACGGGCGTGACTTCGGCCGCGTCGAAATCGGGATAGGGATCGCTCGCCACGCGGTAGAACGGGGCGGTCGCGAGGGCGTCGAGCGCCTCGGCGTTGAAGGTGAAGTCCAGTCCGCTCGCGACGTTGATGAGCGTGCCCGTTCCCGAGAGATTGCCGGTCGGCGGCCCCACCGACGGCGCGAACGCCGGGGAGCTCGCGACGAAGCAATTCGGAACGCCGGAGGCCGCGTGCGTCACCGCGGCCGCGGAATCGCCCGTGAGTGTGGCCATCTCGATCATCTCGACGTAGCCTTCGCGCTCGCGATCGGGGCCTTCGCCGAGGCCGTCGACATTCGATCCGGAATACGCCCCGGCGTTGAACTCGAGCTCGCCCACCTGCGCCGGACTCGGGTTCACATCCAGCGGGAACAGCGGCGGGCTGGTGCACGACCGGTCCTGCGTGACGAGCTTGGCGCCGAACAGCGTCGGGACCACGGCAGCGGCCCACATGTCGCCGGCGGAAAGGAAGAGGTTGAAATTCGCGACCTCGCGCCCCATGCGGCCCTCGCGAAAGCGCACGCGGATGGCCTTGGCGCGCGTGTCGTGGTTCACCACCGTGATGTAGGTGTTGAACGGATTCAACGTCGTCGCCCGCGCCGTGTAGTACGGATAGATGAGCGCCTGGCCGCGGCCTTCGGGATTGAGCGATACCGCGCGCGCATCGAGCGCGGCGAAGAGTCCGGTCGCGAAGCAGGCGGCGAAGAGCGCGCGCCTCATGGCGCCCTCACCACGGTGCGGCGCACGCGATGCGGAAAGGAGCCGCCATAGTTGCCCTGGCAGCGCGCCGCGGCGCACGAGAGCGTTCCGTTCTCGAAGGTGCGGGCCATGAAGCCCACCGCCGGAAGCCCGCGCAGCTGGTAGATGCCCGGCTCGACCTGCGCGCCGTCGACTTCGCGCGACCACGAGTTGGGCAGGCTCGCCAGGCCCGCGCCGCTGACGGAGAACGTGCCGACCGCCCAACCGTTGCGGAAGGAAGGCTGGCGCGTGGACATCATGTCGAAGGATCCCAGGGCGCCGCTCGGCGACGCGCCGCCGCGGAAGTCGAGGACGTTCACGCTGAAGCACGCCGCAGGGATCCCGGAATCCAGGGCGCGGATCTCTTCGTTGCGTTCTTCACGGTCGAAAGCCCGAAAAACGATGGGCGTGCACGCCGCCCCGAAGGGCTGCTGCGCGGTGGAGCCCGACACGTAGAAGCGGCGCGTCGGAAACGTGAGGACCCAATCGGTTTGCGAACGGGTGCCCTCATCGAGCACGAATTCGTTTTCCACGCCGGATCGCATGAGCACCGAGCTCACCGCGTCCACCCCCCTCGCCCAGGTGAACCGGTAGAGCTTTCCCTCGCTGGAGAAGTAGCTGAGCGGAGTCACCTCGGCCGCATTCCAGTCGGGATAGGGATCGGTGTAGTTGCGATAGAAAGGCTGCGTCGTGAGCTCCACGAGCGCCTCGGCGTCGTAGGTGAAGTCCATGCCGCTCGCCACGTTGATGAGCGTTGCCGAGCCCGAAACCCCGCCCGTCGGCGGCTCGACAGCGGGAGCGAACGACGCGCTTTGGACCACGGCGCAGTTTTGCGGAATTCCCGAGGCTGCGTGCGTCACCGCGCTGGCACCAACCCCCGAGAGCGTCGCCATCTCGATCACCTCGAGGTAGCCTTCCCGCAAGCGATCGGTGTCGCCGAAGGTATCGGCATTGGCGCCCGTATAGAGCGCCCGCGAGAACACCATCTCGCGCTGGCCGAGCGAAGCGGTGAAGGGCGGATTCGTGCACGAGTTGTCGGTCGTGACGACCTTCGCGCCGTCCGCGGTCGCCACCAGCGAGCCGGTCCATGCGTCGAAGGGCGAGAGGAACAGGTTGAAGCCCGCCACCTCGCGCCCGTTCAAGCCTTCGCGGAAGCGCACGCGCAGCGCCTTGGTGGTGGCCTCGTGGTTGATCACCGAAACGTAGGTGTTGAAGGCGTTGCCGTTGACCGAGCGCACCGTGTAGTACGGAAAGACCAGCGCCTGGCCGAGGCCCTCGGGGTCGAGATACACCGCGCCCGCATCGGCGGACGCGAGGGCGGCCAGCGACAGGGCGGCTGCCAGGACTTTCTTTTTCGGGGAGCCGGGATTCACGCGCGCATTGTAGCCGGGATGGGGCAGCTGTCGACCGGAAACGGACGCCACCGGAAGTTGTCCTAGAATCTACCGTATGAACTCATCCTTCCACCGGCTTTTCGCGCTGGCCGCCCTCGCCGCGCTTCCGGCGCTCGCCGCCGACCCCGCCTACGTGAAGTCCGTCGAGGCGTGGCGCGCCAAGGCCGAGACGGGGCTGCGCCGCGACAACGGCTGGCTGACCCTCGCCGGGCGCTACGTCATGAAGCCGGGCGTGAACACGTTCGGCACCGCAGAGAAGAACGACATCGTCTTCCCGAAAGGCCTGGGCCCCGAGCGCATGGGCACCATCACCATCGGGCCCGGCACCGTGTTCTTGAAGCTCGAGCCGGGCGTGACCATGACCAAGGACGGCGCCACGCTCACCGAGAGGGTGATGGGCACCGAGTCGGAGAACCGCGACTGGGTCGCGATGGGGCGCGCGGCGTTCCACGTGATCGAGCGCAACGGCCGCTACATCCTGCGCCTCGCGGACAACGAGAGCGAAGTGCGCAAGAAATTCGGCGGGCGCGTCTGGTACGGAGTCGACGCCAAATACCTCGTGCCGGCGAGGTTCGTCGCCTACGACCCGCCCCGCAAGATCCCCATCGTCAACGTCCTGGACGAGGTCGACGACGAGCCCGCGC
>JBGOST010000280.1:0-4228 GCA_041476125.1 Usitatibacter sp.
AGGCGGGCGTGCGCGGCTACGACGCGACGATCTGGCTCGGGCTCCTCGCGCCCGCGGGAACGCCGCGCGAGATCGTGCACAAGCTGAACGCGGAAGTGACGAAGATCCTGTCCACCGGCGAATCGCGCAAGCTCATGTCATCGGCGGGCGTGGACGTCGCGACCAGCACGCCGGAAGAATTCGCGGCGCTGATGCAATCGGAGCTCGACCGCTGGGGAAAGGTCGTGCGCGAAACGGGCGCGACGGTCAACTGACGACCGGCGGCTGCCGCCGCAGGACGATCTGCTCTCCCGGGGCGGCCTTCTCGACGAAGCGGATGTTCTGCTTCACCGCCTCCCAGTAGAGGTTGGTGCCACCGAAGTGCTTCTGCGCGTAGTGATAGGCCCCGCCCAAGTCGACGTCGAGGCGATGCGTGGCGTTCTGGAAGAACGACGGCGTCTTGCGAAGCAGGTCGTCGGGAGAAGCGAAGATCACCTGCTCGCCCGCGTCGGTCAGGCGGCGCGTGATGCCGCCGGCGACGAATTCCGGGTAGAGCCGGTCGCGGCACTTCTCGAGGTAACAGCGATCCGACATCTGCGCGATGATGTCCGCCGAGCCGAGCAGCATTCCCAGCAGCTTGAAGATCGGCGAGGGCACGCGGATCGTGGCGACGGGGCGCTCGTAGCCGGTGAAATGCAGGATCGTTCCCGCAACCTCGGCGACGTCCTCGAGCCCGATCGTCGGCAGGTACTCGCGCAGGAACTTCGCCCCGCGCGAAACGTGGATCGACGTGTACTCGGCGCCGTTCACGTGCTTCGTATCGTTGGCGCGCCGGATGTAACCCATGTCGTGGAACAACGCGCAGATCACGCCGAGCTGGAAAAGCCGCTCGCCGATCGGCGGACCGTCGGCACGGGATCTCTCGTAACCATCCAACAGCCGCGCCATCGCGAGCGTGACGTCGAGGATGTGCTGCAGGTCGTGGTACTCGGTATCGCAGCGCGCGTAGCCCGGGTAGAGGCCGCGATAGAGGCGCACGACATCGTCGAACGCGCTATTCAGGATAGGCGCCTGGTTGCGCGAATACAGGGTGCGGAAGATGCGGATGACCTCGAGCTTCACGCACACCGGGTCGGTGGTGTTGATCCGGTTGGTGACGTCGAAATCGCTACGTCGGAATTGCATGCGCCTTGAGGAGTGCAACTATCTAGTTTTATTGGGCTTTTTATCGCAGTTTTCACCCGCCCCGATCCCGCATTTGAACCCAAATAACCCCGCGCCGCAAGCAGCGCCGGCCTGCGTCCGGACTAGCCAAAGGACGGCGCCGGGAGTAGTGTTTTTAAAACCCCTTGAGGATTCCACCCATGGTTACGATGACGCTGGAGAGTGGCGAGGAAATCAAGCGGCGAATCAGCGAGCTCAACCTCGAGCATCGCGACCTGGACCGGGCCATCGAAGCACTCGAACAGAACCCCCTGCACGATGAGCTGCAGTTGAAGCGCCTGAAGAAACGCAAGCTCATGTTGAAGGACCAGATCTTCATGCTGCAGCGCCAGCTGGTCCCCGATATTCCCGCCTGAGGTCGCGCCAGCCGGGGGAAACTCCCTTTCCACCCGGGAAAACAGGGGCTTCTGCCCCTTATAATGGCGGTTTCCCGCCATCCACAAGGTCCCGCGAAGAATGCGAAAAGCCCTGCTGGGCGCCGCCGCGCTCGCCGTCATTGCCACCGCGAGCGTCGTGTCGTTCTGGGCCGGCGGGCGCAATGCCGCGAACACCGCGCAAGCGCCCGCGGCGAAAGCGGCTCCCGCCCCGGCGGGCATCGCCGTGGAGGCGACCAAGGTCGCGGTGGTGAAATTGCCGCAGGCCCTCGGCGCGGTGGGCAGCTTGAGAAGCGACGAGACGGTGATCGTGCGCCCGGAAATCGCCGGGCGCGTGGCGCAGATCCTGTTTCGCGAAGGCGAGCGCGTCACCAAGGGACAAGTCCTGGTGAAGCTCGACGACTCGGTGCAGCAGGCCGATTTCGATCGCGCGCGCGCCAACCTCATCCTCTCGAAGACCAAGCACGAGCGCTCCATCGACCTGCGCAACAAGGGCTTCATCTCGAGCCAGGCGCTCGACGAGGCGGAGAATAATCTGAAAGTGGCGCAGGCCGACTCGGAGCTGATGAGCGCCCGCAGCAGCAAGACGGCGATCCGCGCCCCGTTTTCCGGAACCATCGGGCTTCGCCTGATCAGCGTCGGCGACTACGTGAAGGAAGGCCAGGACATGGTCAACCTCGAATCGCTCGATCCGCTCAAGGTCGATTTCCGCGTGCCCGAGCTGGCGATGTCGCAGGTGAAGGACGGGCAGATGCTGCAGATCACGCTCGATGCCCTCCCCGACAAGGCATACGACGGCAAGGTGCTCGCGATCAACCCGCTCATCGACGCCAACGGCCGCTCGATCGTGATCCGCGCGCAGGTGCCCAACCGCGATGGGCGGCTGCGCCCCGGCATGTTCGCCCGCGTGCGGCTGTTCACCAGCGGCGAGAAGGACACGCTCGTCGTTCCCGAGGAGTCGCTCTTCCCGGTCGGCGAGGACAAGTTCGTCTACAAGGTGGTCGACGGCAAGGCCATGCGCCAGAAGATCGAGATCGGCCAGCGCCGCGAGGGCAAGGTCGAGGTCGTGAACGGACTGTCGGCCGACGACGTGATCGTTACCGCCGGCGTCATCAAGCTGCGCGAGGGCGTTGCCGTGAGCATCGCCAATTCCGCGCCCGGAATACCGGCGCCCGTCGGCAAGACCGAGGCGCCCAAGTCCAAGGGCTAGGCTTCCCATGACCCTTCCCGAGACCTGTATCCGCAGACCGGTATTCGCGACGGTGATGTCGGTCGTCGTGATCCTCGTCGGGTTCATCTCGTATTCGCGCCTTTCGGTGCGCGAGTATCCGCGCATCGACGAGCCCGTGGTCACGGTGCAGACCAAGTACACGGGTGCCAGCGCCGAGGTGGTGGAATCCCAGATCACCAAGGTCCTCGAGGACTCGCTCGCGGGAATCGAGGGCGTGGACGTGATGACCTCGCTGTCGCGCTCGGAGGATTCGCAGATCACGGTGCGCTTCAAGCTGTCGCGCGATCCCGACTCGGCCGCCGCCGACGTGCGCGACAAGGTTTCGCGCGTGCGAGCGCGCCTGCCCGATGCGATCGACGAGCCGGTCATCGCCAAGGTCGAGGCCGATTCCTTCCCGATCATGTGGCTGTCGGTCTCCACCACGAGCAAGGCGCCGATCGAGGTGTCCGACTACGTGAGCCGCTACATCAAGCCGCGGCTCTCGACGCTCCCGGGTGCCGCGGACGTGCGCATCTTCGGCGAGCGCAGGATTTCCATGCGCATCTGGCTCGACCCGGCCAAGCTCGCCGCCTACCGCCTCTCCCCGCAGGACGTCGAGGACGCGCTGCGGCGCCAGAACCTCGAGATACCCGCCGGGCGCATCGAAAGCGACAAGCGCGAGTTCTCCGTGCAGTCGCAGACCGACCTCCAGACTCCCGAGCAGTTCGACGCGATCGTGATCCGCGACGTTTCGGGCTACCCGGTGCGCATCCGCGACATCGGCCGCGCGCAGGTGGCGCCGGTGGACGAGCGCGTGATCGCGCGGTTCATGGGCAACCCCGCGGTCAGCATGGGCGTGATCAAGCAGGCGGTGGCGAACCCCCTCGAGCTGTCGAAAGCGGTGCGCGCCGAGGTGGCGGAGATCAACAAGACGCTGCCCGACATGAAGATCGAGGTGGTCTACGACTCGTCGCTGTTCATCGAGGAGTCGATCAAGTCGGTGTTCCACACCATCGTCGAGGCGATCCTGCTGGTCGCCCTCGTGATCTTCCTTTTCCTGCGCAATGTCCGCGCGACGCTGATCCCGCTGGTGACGATCCCGGTAGCGCTCATCGGTGCATTCACGTTCATGTACCTCTTCGGCTTCAGCGTGAACACCCTCACCCTGCTCGCCATGGTGCTTGCCATCGGCCTGGTCGTGGACGATTCCATCGTGGTTCTCGAGAACATCCACCGCCACCTCGAGGACGGCATGTCGCGCATGGACGCCGCGATGCTCGGCGCGCGCGAGATCGCCTTCGCGGTGATGGCGATGACGGTCACGCTCGCGGCGGTGTATGCGCCGCTCGCCTTCCAGACCGGGCGCCCCGGCCGGCTCTTCATCGAGTTCGCGCTCGCCCTGGCCGGCGCGGTGCTGGTGTCCGGCTTCGTCGCCCTCACG
>JBGOST010000281.1:0-4228 GCA_041476125.1 Usitatibacter sp.
CATCGGTTTGGCCATCGCGAAGCGCCTCGCCGCCTCCGGCGCGCGCGTGAGCCTCTGGGACCGCGACGACAAGATGCTGGCAGAGAGCGCGCGAGCGCTCGGCGCGGCGACGCACACGGCCCGCCTCGACGTGAGCGACGAGCTTCAGGTGCAGCGCGCGCTCGCCGATACCCTCGCGGCGCTGCGGCGCGTCGACGTGCTCGTTTGCAGCGCGGGCATCACCGGCCCCAACCTCACGACCTGGGACTACCCGGTCGCCGACTGGAAGCAGGTGCTCGACATCAACCTCACGGGCGTCTTCCTGTGCAACAAGGCGGTCGTCACCCACATGCGCGCCAACGATTACGGCCGCATCGTGAACATCGCCTCGATCGCGGGCAAGGAGGGCAATCCCAACGCCTCGGCCTACAGCGCCTCGAAAGCGGGCGTGATCTCGCTCACCAAGTCGCTCGGCAAGGAAGTCGCGAAGACCGGGATCCGCGTGAATTGCGTCACCCCCGCGGCGGTGAAGACCGGCATGTTCAGCCAGATGACCCAGGCGCACATCGACTTCATGCTCTCGAAGATCCCGATGGGGCGCTTCGGGCAGGTCGAGGAGATCGCCGCACTCGTGGCGTGGCTTTGCAGCGAGGAGTGCTCGTTTTCGACCGGCGCGGTGTTCGACCTCTCCGGAGGCCGCGCCGTCTATTAGAATCGAGGTTCATGAAGATCACGCCCGAATACCTCGTGTACAACAAGCAGCTGCACGCCGAGGGGCGGTTCGGGTTCACCGGATCGCGCTGGGCGCAAACCATCCAGCAGCTTTGCGCCATGCTCAACACGCGCGATGTCCTCGACTACGGTTGCGGCCAGAGGAGTCTCGAGAAATCGATCGGCTTCCCGATCCGCAACTACGATCCGGCTATCGAGGGGCTGGATGCTGCGCCCGAGCCCGCGGACCTCGTCGCCTGCACCGATGTCCTCGAGCACGTCGAGCCCGAATGCCTCGACGATGTGCTCGACGACCTGCAACGCGTGACCAAGCAGGCCGCGCTCCTCGTCATCGCGAACCGGCCTTCGAGCAAGGCCCTTCCCGACGGCCGCAACGCCCATCTCATCCAGGAGGGATCGGGATGGTGGATCCCCAAGCTGCAGAAACGCTTTCTCATCCACCATGTCCACGAGCTTTCCGAGGAAATGATCATCATCGTGCGCAAACCTCCCAGGTTCGCCGGGCTAGCGGTGTACTGAAGCCCGCTGAATGCGCCTCGTCCCGGGTAACCTCACCCTCGCCGACCTGAAATCGTTCGCCGCCGGCAGCGCGGCGCTCACGCTCGACCCCGCGAGCCGCAAGCGCCTGAACGCCGGCGCCGAGTCGGTGCGCAGGATCGTCGCCAAGGGCAACCCGGTCTACGGAATCAATACCGGCTTCGGCAAGCTCGCGCAAACACACATCCCCGAGGCCGAGCTCGAGCTGCTGCAGCGCAACCTGGTGCTCTCGCACAGCGTAGGCGTGGGACCGTTGCTCGACGAGGACGTGGTGCGCCTCACGATGCTTCTCAAGGTAGCGAGCCTCTCGCGCGGCTATTCGGGCGTGCGCGCGGAAGTGGTCGACGCGCTCCTGGCGCTGCTGAATTCGGGCGTGTATCCGTGCATTCCCTCGAAGGGGTCGGTCGGTGCCTCGGGCGACCTCGCGCCGCTTGCGCACATGTCCGCGACACTCCTCGGTTGGGGCAACGTGCGGCATCACGGCAAGACGATGCCCGCGGCCGAAGGATTGAAGAAGGCCGGGCTCGCGCCCCTCACGCTCGGGCCGAAGGAAGGCCTGGCACTTCTCAACGGCACGCAGGTTTCCACGGCGCTCGCGCTGCGCGGTCTCTTCGCGACCGAGAACGTGTTCGCCGCCGCAATGGTCGCCGGGGCGATGTCGGTGGACGCCGCGATGGGAAGCGATACGCCGTTCGACGCGCGCATCCACGAGCTTCGCGGCCACCGCGGCCAGATCGCCACGGCCGAGGCCTACCGGCGGCTGCTGCAGGGCAGCGAGATCCGCGCATCGCACCTCACCGGCGACGACAAGGTGCAGGACCCCTACAGCCTTCGTTGCCAGCCGCAGGTGATGGGTGCCTGCCTGGACGTGATGAACGCCGCCGCGCAGACGCTGCTCACGGAATCCAACGGCGTCACCGACAACCCGCTCGTGTTTCCGGAAACCGACGAGTCGCTCTCGGGCGGGAATTTCCACGGCGAGCCGGTGGCCTTCGCGGCCGACCAGCTGGCGCTCGCGATCGCGGAGATCGGCGCGCTTTCCGAGCGCCGCATCGCGCTTCTCATCGACGCCTCGATCAGCGGCCTGCCGCCCTTCCTCACTTCGGCGAGCGGCGTCAACTCCGGATTCATGATCGCGCACGTCACCGCGGCCGCCCTCGCCTCCGAGAACAAGTCCCTCGCGCATCCGGCGAGCGTCGATTCGCTCCCCACTTCCGCCAACCAGGAAGACCACGTGTCGATGTCCACCTTCGCCGCGCGGCGCCTGGGCGACATGGCGGACAACACCGCGGCGATCGTCGCCATCGAGCTGCTTGCGGCGGCGCAAGGCATTGATTTTCGCCGCCCGCGCAAGACTTCGAGTCTTCTCGAGGAAGCCCACGAGATCGTGCGCCGCGTCGCCCCCCACCTCGACGGGGACCGCTACCTCGCGCTCGACATCGAGGCGGTCGCGCCGCTCGTGCGTGGGGGGACTTTCACGCGTTTCTGGAAATGACCGCGGTATCTTGCACCGCGTAGTTTTCGGAGTAGAGTCGCCTTCTCATCCCCCGCAGTTTCCCTTCGATTATCCGTTGTTCAAGGGAGGAATCGTCGATGAATAACTCCGTCAGCATGACGGTGAACGGCAAACCTGTCGCCGCTGAAGTCGAATCCCGGACCCTGCTGGTCGAATTCCTGCGTGAGAATCTCCAGCTCACCGGCACGCACGTCGGCTGCGATACCGGCCAATGCGGCGCGTGCACCATCCTCCTCGACGGAAGAGCGGTGAAGAGCTGCAGCATTCTCGTCATCCAGGCCCGGGGTGCGCAGATCACGACCATCGAAGGCCTGGCCGCGAGCGACTCGCTGCATCCGATGCAGGCGGCATTCAAGCGCCATCACGGGCTGCAGTGCGGATTCTGTACGCCGGGGATGGTTCTCGCAGCCGTCGGGCTCGCCGGCCAGATCAAGGAGCCGAGCGAGGCGCAAATCCGCGAGGCGCTCGACGGCAATTTCTGCCGCTGCACCGGTTATCACAACATCGTGAAGGCGGTGAAAGCCGGCCTCGAAGAGATGGCGTAGGAGGACCAATGGCCGATACCACCACCCGCGAACCGAAGGCCGCCCGCGAATCCGCGCGGCCCTCCGCCAAGCCCACCGGCCCGATCGGCGCGCGCATCGAGCGCAAGGAAGACATGCGTTTCCTCACCGGCGCCGGGCAATACACCGATGACGTGAAGCTCGCCGGCCAGACGTACGCCTATTTCCTGCGCTCGCCCCACGCGCACGCGCGCATCAAGTCGATCCGCACCGACGCGGCGAAGAAGGCGCCCGGTGTCCTCGCCGTCTACACCGGCGCGGACCTGCCTGCGACGGTCGGCGGACTGCCTTGCGGCTGGCTCATCACCGGCAGCGACGGCAAGCCGATGAAGGAGCCGAAGCATCCCCTGCTGGCACAGGGCAAGGTGCGGCACGTGGGAGACCAGGTGGCGATCGTCATCGCCGAGAGCAACGAGCAGGCCAAGGACGCCGCCGAGAAGATCGAGGTGGCGTACGAGGAGCTTGCCGCGGTCGTCGATGTGCGCGACGCGCTGCGCAAAGGCGCCCCCGCCGTGCACGACGAGGCGCCCGACAACATCTGCTACGTGTGGGCCCTGGGCGACAAGGCCGCGGTCGACGCCGGGTTCGCGAAGGCGGCCCATGTGACCAAGCTCGAGTTCATCAACAACCGGCTGATTCCGAACGCGCTCGAGCCGCGCGCCTGCAACGCGGTGTATACGCGCGCCGACGAGTCGTACACGCTGTATGTCGCCAACCAGAACCCGCACGTCGAGCGCCTGCTGATGACCGCCTTCGTGCTCGGCTTGCCCGAGCACAAGGTGCGTGTGATCGCACCGGACGTCGGCGGCGGCTTCGGCTCCAAGATCTACCTGTATGCCGAGGAGACGGTGTGCGTCTGGGCCTCGAAGCTCGTCGGCCGTCCGATCAAGTGGACGGCCGA
>JBGOST010000282.1:0-4224 GCA_041476125.1 Usitatibacter sp.
CCCGCGTTGCAGGGATTCATCGTCGAGTGCGCATTGGCAATTCCGACGATGGGCTTGTCGAAATCGGCGTCCTGGTAGCCGATGGCGCGCAGCATCGAGCGGTTGGGCGAGCGCGCGACGCCCTTGGTGATCGTGAAGGAGCGGAATTTTTGGGTCATGGGGATCGGCGGGGTTGCGTGGGCGTTTTCCGATAGTTTACGTCCGATCGGATCGTTCGCCCGGGCAGGTCCTCTGAGATAATCACGCGTGCTCACCCATCCGCAATTCGACCCTATCCTCTTCAGCCTCGGCCCGCTCGCGGTGCGCTGGTACGGGCTGATGTACGTGCTCGCCTTCGTGGCAGTCATCGTGCTCGGCAAATGGCGCGTGCGCCACGGGCTCGGCAACGGCATGGAGGTGAAGGACGTCGACGACATCCTGCTCTACGGCGTCTTCGGCGTGATCCTCGGCGGGCGCCTCGGGTACGTGCTTTTCTACAAGCCCGAATACTATTTCAGCCATCCGGGCGAGATCCTGCAGGTCTGGACCGGGGGCTTGAGTTTCCACGGCGGGTTCCTGGGCGTGCTCGTCGCCGTGGCGATCTTCTGCTGGCTCCACAAGAAGCGCTGGATCGCGACGATGGATTTCATCGCCCCGCTGGTGCCGCTCGGGCTTGCGGCAGGGCGCATCGGCAATTTCATCAACGGCGAGCTTCCGGGACGCGAGACGACGCTGCCGTGGGGCATGTGGTTTCCGCAGGTGGATCGCGAGCGGGTCGCGCGGCACCCGTCGCAGCTCTACCAGGCCGGGCTCGAAGGCCTGACCCTCTTCATCCTGCTGTGGTGGTTCGCGCGCAAGCCGCGGCCGGCGGGTGCGGTCTCCGCCGCCTTCCTGATCGGCTACGGAACGCTGCGCTTCCTCGCCGAGTTCTCGCGCCAGCCCGACGACTTCCTCGGGCTCCTCGCATTCGATTTGTCGATGGGGCAGTGGCTCTCGCTGCCGATGATCGTCGCCGGCATTGCGATGATGGCTTGGGCCTATCGAGGCTCAGCGCGGCAGGGGAATGCGTAGGACGGTTGGTTTCGGGAGCGACTCGCGCCGCTCGATGACGCCCTTGTCGTTGTAGTGCCCGACGCCGGTCGCGGCAAGGAGAAAAAATCCACGCTCGGTGACCGCGCCCGTCGTGGGTTCGTCGAGCGCGTTGTGGTGGTGCGAAAGCAGCGTCTTCACCTGGGTCACGGTCGCTCCGTCCCCGGAGAGCGTGATGAGGATGACTCGCCCCGGGTTGGTTATGTTCTGCACGCCGATGAGCTGCCCCTGCCATTCGTAGAGGCCGTCGATCGCGGCGATGCTCTCGCGCGTATTGTTCGCCACGCGTTGCACGCGCCCGCTCGCGATATCGACCACCGCGAGCCCCGTCGAATGCGCGACGTAGAGGCGGCTCGCATCCGGTGAAGCCGCAAGCCCGTTGCTGCCGCGAAGCTGGTTCGCCGGCACCACCACGCGCGCCGGCCCGAGCGCCGGGATCTCGAAGATCGCCCCGCTCGCCGAGTCTGATGCGAAGACACGCCCGCCGCGCGCGACCGCGACGTCGTTGAGCTGCAGCGCCTCGGGAACATCGACGCGCCGCGTGAGGCGACCGGAGTCGATGTCGAAGGCGACCACGGCGTTACGCGGCCGCTTGCGCCCCTCGTCGGTGAGCGCGGAGCTGCTTGCGGCGTAGAGCGTGCGGCGCGGCGAATCGACGGCGAGCCCGAGCACCGAGTCGAGATTCGAATCGGCGCGCGTGAAATCGCTCACCGCGTTGCCCCACTCGATGCGCACGATCTTCTTCTTCGCGATGCTGCCGATGAAGAAGCTCTGCGAGTGCGGGTCGTACGCGATGCCCTCGGGAACGAGCTCGGCATCCTCGAGCTCGATCGCGGTGGGCGCGTAGTCGAGCCGCGGCAGCGAGGCGGCGAGGCGTTTCACGATGGCCTGGAGCGCGCGATCGTCCCAGACCTTCTCGAATCCGAGCTCGCGCGCGGGAAGGAATCCGGAGCCGAACTCGACGACTTTCTCCAGCGCGGCCACACTCGCTCGCGCATTGCCGGCTTCGGCGTGGTAGCGCGCGAGATAGAAATACAGCGCGGCATCGTTGGGCCGCTGCTTGAGGGCTTCCTCCACCGCGGCGATGCGACGGCGCGCATCGTCGCCGCCCTGCTGTGCGAGAGCGGCGGTCGCCGCGAGGCAGATCGCGAGAAGGAGGGCGCGCATGGCAAGCATTATGCCCATCGGCCCCCGTCGGCCTTAATGGCTCAGCAGCTCCGCGAGCGGCTTCCAATCCTCGTTGTGATCGCAGATCGTCTTCACGATCGCGATCAGCGGAATGCCGAGGAGGATGCCCCAGAACCCCCAGATCCAGCCGAAGAAGAGCAGCCCGATGAACGACGCCGTGGTGTTCATGCGCGTCTGCCGGCTCGCGAGCCACGTTGTGAAGATCGAGCCCACCAGCGTGGCGACGACGATCGAGGAACCGGAGGCGAGGAAGGCCTTGCCCCACTCCTCGAACTGCACGAAGGACACGACGAGGCTGCCCACGGCCACGAGCGACGGGCCGAAATACGGCGCGGTGTGCAGGATCCCCGCCACCACTCCCCACAAGGCCGCGTATTTCACGCCGAGCGCCGTGAAGGCGAGCCACGTGCCGATGCCGACCAGGACGTTGCTCACGAGCAGCACGGCCAGGTAGCGGCGCACCTGCGCGTCGATCTCCTCGATCACCTGCAGCGTGAAGCGCTTCTTGTTGTACTCCGCCGCGATCGTGAGGAGCTTGCGCTTGAAGAGATCCCCGGACGCGAGCATGAAGAAAACGAGGAACACGACGACCATCATCTGGATGCCCGCGAGCATCACGTTCTTCCAGCCCGTCCAGAGCACCTGCAAGAACGGAGTCGGCGCGACGGCGGGGGCGGGGGGCGGGGTGGCGCTCGCGGGCTTGCCGGTCTGCGCCATGGATTCGATGTCCGCGGCCGCCTTCTTCATTTCGGTGATCGGCCTGGAAGGCTGCTGCAGCATCTTCTGCAGCGACTTGGAAATGCTCTTGGTCGCGGTGGGGATCTCCTCCCACAGGGCTTGCACGTCGTCGCTCCACGAATACGCGGCGAGCCCCATGGCGGCCAGCACCGCCGACACCACGAGGGCCGAGGCGAGCGCCCTCCAGCGCACCACGAGGGTGATGGCGTCCACCACCGGCGAGAGGGCGTAGGAGATCAGCAGCGAAACGAAGAGCGGGACGAAGAAGGGCTCGCCCCAGTACAGCAGGAATATCGCCGCGATCGTTGCCAGCACCATCAAGGGACGGCTGCCGTTCATTGTCGGTTCTCCTTCGGGCCGCAGGCGGCGAAATCGCCGCGCCTGCCATGGTATGAGCGCGATTTCGACCGGTCTGTCAGAGCTTAACCGCAACCGCTGTAGGTTATAATTACCGCCGTCAGGGGTGGTAGCTCAGTCTGGGAGAGCGCCGCGTTCGCAATGCGGAGGTCGAGGGTTCGATCCCCTTCCACTCCACCAATACCCCCATCCGGGAAAATCCAGCGGCGTCCACTTTGGGCGCCGTTTTCGTGCCGCGCGCGCCGCGCGGCCTCTAGTTGTCGCGGGTCGGACGGCCCATCGGCGCGCTGTAGTCGGCGATGTACTTGCGCGCCGTCCGGCGGTCCAGCCCGGTACGGGCCGCGACTTCTGCGTAGGTGCCGAGCTGGCGATAAAGCATCGCGCAATAGCGGCCCAACAGGTCCTTGGCGCTCAATTGGCCGGCGAGTGCGAGGTCTGAGAACCGCTGCTCCTGTTTCGCCGGGGCGCCGCCGAGGTCGCTTGTGTAGCGGCCGGTGAGGAAGATGCGGCGCACGGCCTGTTCGAGTTCGCGCACGTTGCCCGGCCAGGCATAGTCGCGCGGCAGGTCTCTGCGGATGGCTTCCAGCACGATCGACACCAGGTCGGCCTGCTGTTCGCCGGCAATGCGCATCACCAGCACGCGCACCAAGTCTTCGAGTTCGCCTGGGCGTTCGGCGATGCGCTGGCGCAGCGTCGGCATCTGGATCACGTCCGAGCACAGCCGGTAGTAGAAGTCGTCGCGAAAGCGACCCTCGGCTCGAAGCTCCGCCCACGGTCGATTGGTCGCGGCGATGACACGCCCGGCAAAGCGCTGCGCCTCGTGGCTGCCCAGTGGCGTAAAAGTTCGGTCCTGCAGCACGCGCAGCAGCTTGA
>JBGOST010000283.1:0-4215 GCA_041476125.1 Usitatibacter sp.
ATCACGGCGAGCGGCTCGGCATCGCCGATCACGGTGACGGGGCTCGCCAACGGCACCGCCTACACATTCACGGTGACCGCCACTAACGCGGTGGGCACGGGCCCGGCTTCGGCGCCGTCGAACGCGGTAACGCCCGCGGCCGCGCCCGCGACGCGGATTACCTATACGTTCAGCGGAACGGCGAGCGGAACCTTGAACGCAATACCGTTCACCAATGCGGCGGTCACCGTAGTTGCGGTGGGTGACACTACCGGCGTCACGCAAGCCGGCACCATCTTCTGCAACCCCCTGACGAGCGTGACGTTCAGCATCAGCGGAGTGGGAGCAGGTACCGTCACGGATACTCTCGACATCTTCGATAACCAGGCGGTAAATACTGTGGGCCTTGGACGCGGTTCCACCTGCCAAAATCCGGACTGGATCGACATCGTTCACAGCGCATTCAGCACGTACGGGCTCGCTACCGCCATCGGCCCGGTGACTGGCAGTCCCTCTGCATCCACGACATCCCAGGGCATCGTGAATACGACCGCCGGCGTGCTCGCCTTTTCCGGCAGCTTTTCCAGCAGCGCGATCTTGACCTTCCAAGCGGTCACGACCCCCGCGCGAGTGATCACGCTCACGCCCTCATCGCTCACTTTCGCCCTCCGCACGATTGCATCGACGAGCCCGCCCCAGACGGTGACGTTGACCAATGGCGGGCCCGGGTCGCTCGTGATCTCGTCGATCACGGCGAGCGGCGACTTTGCGTTCACCTCCAATTGCGGGGCTTCAGTAGCAGCAGGCGCGACCTGCACGATCGACGTCACGTTCACGCCGCTTGTCACGGGCATCCGGGTGGGAAGCCTGGATGTCGCGAGCAATGCCGGCGGCAGCCCGCATTCAGTGCCTCTTTCGGGAACGGGCCAAAGCACGCCGGTGGCGGTAATGGACATCACGCCCTCGGCAATCGATTTCGCCCCCCAGCCAATAGGCACCGAGAGCGCCGTACAGATCGTGATCGTCGCAAACGTGGGTAGCGCGACCTTATTCTTCGGGCCGATTTCCGTCACGGGCGACTACGTGCGGCGTCCGGTACCGCCGCCGGCGCCGGGTGCTGCCCCAAGGCCGCCGACTTACGACGGCGCGTGCAACATCGGCCTCGCCGCGGGGACTTCGTGCGACTTGGCGGTTGCGTTCCTGCCGACGGCCGAAGGCACTCGCCAAGGCCTGCTCAACATCTCGAGCAACGCGACCCAGCAGCCCGCCGCAGTGCGCCTCATCGGCACCGGCTTCGTGTCAGTGCCCCCGCGTCTCTTGAGCGTGCCGGAAAGCGTGCTGTTCGCGCCCCAGCTTGTCGGGACACGTAGTGCGGGACAGCCGCTGACGATCGCCAACAATTCGGCGAACGCGGTCGCCATCGCGGAGTTGTCGGTGAGCGGCGACTTCATCGTCTCCGACACCTGCACAATCGTGCCCGCGCGTGGCACCTGCACGCTGCTGGTCACGTTCCGGCCGTCCGCGGAAGGCGATCGCCTGGGCCGGCTCACGCTGCGCGCACTAGCCGAAACCGAATTCTACGAAGTCAGCTTGACCGGAGCGGGTGTATTCAATCCCGTGCCGGCGTTGGAGGTTTCGGTGGCCCGCGCAGGCTTCGGCAACACGCTCATCGGCACGGCGCCCGTCCTTGAAGCCCGCCTAGTCAACATCGGCGAGGTCCCCGTGGAGCTGGGTCCGATCAGCGCGACCGGCGACTTCCTGGTATCGCATTCATGTGGCAGCGCGCTCGCGGTCGCCGCGTCCTGCGCGGTGCAGGTGCGGTTCTTCCCGCGCATGCTCGGCGCCCAGGTGGGAACGCTGGAAGTGAGCAGCAACGCGGCGGGCAGCCCGCACCAAGTCCAGTTCTCCGGGGTCGGATGCGCGATCCCGAATGTCGGCCGGTCACGGCGGCCCGTGCTTTGCGCTCCGTGAGGCAGCAATGCGGAATGTTCCGCATTGCAATCGCGGCTCGATCGGGAATAATGGCGATTAAGAGTGCCTCCGGCGGGCGCGAGAACCGGCCAGGGCGAAAAGACTGCTTGCGGATTGGCACGTGACGGTCGCGTTGGGAGAACCATGCGCACATCCGCAAGAAAGTCGCTGCGGTCAGCAGCGATTCGTTGTTCGCACTCGCTCGATGCGCCGCGCTTCAGGTCTTCCAGCGCGGCGAGCGCTTGTCGAAGAATGCATCCACCCCTTCGCGCGCGATATCGCCATCCATGTTTCTCGCGATGGTGGACGATGCGTCCTCATAGGCCGCCGCCACGCCGGACTCGAGCTGGCGATAGAAAAGCGCCTTGCCGAGTGCCAGCACCTCGCGCGGCTTGGACTTGAGGTTGTTCGCCAGCTCATGAGCGGACTCCATCAGCCGATCCCCAGGAGAGACCCGGTTCACGAGGCCCCAGTCGAGCGCCACTGCGGCCTCGATGAAATCTCCCGTGAAAAGCATCTCGGCGGCGCGCTTGCGCGAGATGTTGCGCGAGATCGGCACCGCGGGCGTGGAGCAGAAGAGCCCGAGATTGATCCCGGAAGCGGCGAAGCGCGCGTGGTCGGCCGCCACCGCGAGGTCGCACTGCGCCACGAGCTGGCATCCGGCGGCGGTGGCGATGCCGTTCACAGCGGCGATGACGGGCTGGGGGAGGGCGACGAGCTTCTGCATCATCGCGCTGCACGACGCGAAGAGCGCCTCGACATCGCGCTGCGAGCGCATGGCGCGCATTTCCCGCAGGTCGTGCCCGGAGCAGAAGGCCCGGCCCGCGCCGGTGATGATGAGGACGCGCACGGATTCATCTCCCGCCACGTCGTCGAGCTCCCGATGCAGCGCATCGAGCATCGCCTTGGACAGCGCGTTGTACTGCCGCGGCCGGTTGAGGACGAGCACCGCGACGCCGTCTTCGGTCCTTCGCTGCAGTACCGGCTCGCTGCGCGCTGGCGTGTTTTCGCCCAAGCGGTCGTTCATCGCAGGTTCCGGGGGAAAGGCATGGGATGGATTATCGCACCGCGCCTCGCGCAACGCCTTCATTGCCTTGGAGAATCAACAGGAATAACATCGATTTGTGCCGCTCTTCGCCCCGCAACCGGGGCCCAGGGGATGGGCGGCTTCCAAGCCAAGAACAAGGAAAAAACCCAAATGAACAAGCGCGCCAGGTACTGCGGGGTGGCTTTCGTCGCCATTTTCACATCTCTCGCACCGCTCGGCGTTCGCGCCGACGACCCGTTGGTGGAGCGCGCCCGCCAGCTGCTCGCCTCGGGCAACGCGAGGCAGGCCTACACCGAGCTCATCGCGGTGCAGGACAAGATGTCCGGAATGCCCGAGTTCGATTACCTGCTCGGCGTGGCCTCCCTCGACAGCGGCCACATCGAGGACGCGATCATCGCCTTCGAGCGCGTGCTGGCGCTGGTGCCGATTCATGCCGGCGCGCAGATGGATCTCGCGCGCGCCTACTACGCCTCGGGCTCGTACGACCTCGCCGAAGCCGCGTTCCTCAAGCTGCGCGCGAGCAACCCGCCGCCCGCGGCACAGCAGGCGATCGGGCGCTACCTCGACGCGATCCAGCAGCGCAAGCACCAGACGCAGGCGGGCTTCAGCGCCTACGGCGAGCTCGGCCTGGGCTACGACTCCAACATCACCGGCGTTCCGCAGAATTTCGGCGCCGCGGCGCAGCAGTCGTTCAACCTCATCGGCATCGAGCCCACGGGAAATTCGCTCAAGCGCTCCGCCGCGTTCGCGCAGGGCGCGGTCGGGGGCGAGTACTACAAGCCGTTGAGCCGCGGCTGGAGCCTCTTCGCGGGCGGGGAGCTGCGCGGGCGCGCCTATCACCAGGAGTCGGACTTCAACCTCGCCTCCGTCGAGACGCATTTCGGCGGCGCGCTGAACGAGGGCCAGAACCAGTATCGCGCCACCGCGAGCTATGCGCCTTTCTGGCAGCAAGGCGCCGCACCCGGCGATCCGCAGCCCACCAACGACCGGCGCATGGCGGGGGTGAACCTCGACTGGCGGCATTCCCTCGATACCAAGACGCAGCTCGGCTTCGGATTGCAGCTGAACAACATCCGCTTTCCGCGCAACCGCGTCGAGGACTTCAATCAGCTTTTCCTCACCGCCTCGTGGCTGAAGAGCTTCGAGAGCAAGGGAGTGCCGCTCGTCTACGTGAGCGGTTTCGTGACCGAGGACCGCGCCGCCAGGGATTTCGAGAA
>JBGOST010000284.1:0-4213 GCA_041476125.1 Usitatibacter sp.
AGCGCGCGTGCGATCGCAGCGGCGGCTCCGGCGTCGATCCTGCGCGGGCTCGCGGGATAGAACACGAGCCCGATCGCATCTGCCCCCGCCTCGGCGGCCACGCGCGCGTGGGCGGCCTCGGTGATCCCGCAGATTTTCACGCGCGTGCGGCTGCGGCTCATGGCGAATCGAAGGCGAGGCGCGGAGGTTCGCGAAAGGCGGGAAGCCCGAACGCCGGATCATACTCGACGCCCGCGAGATACAACCCGTCGGGGGCGAAGGTCGGCGCCGCGACCTGGCGGTTCTTCGCCGCGAGGACCTCGGCGATCCATCCCGCCGGCTGCCTGCCCGCGCCGACGTACACCAGCGAGCCGACGATATTGCGGATCATGTGGTGGAGGAACGCGTTGGCGCGAAAGGTGAATGCGACGAGGCCGCGATCGCGCTCGATGCGCGCTTCGAGGAGGTTGCGCTGCGGCGATTTCGCCTGGCACTGGGCATCGCGAAAGGCGCTGAAGTCGTGCTCCCCCAGGAGGCAGCGCGAGGCCTGCGTCATGAGGCCGACATCGAGGCTGCGGTGGTACCACCCGACCTTTCCACGCAGGATCGCGGGCGCCACCGGATCGTCGAGGAGAAGATAGCGATAGGTACGCGAGCGGGCGCTGTAGCGGGCGTGAAAATCCGCGGCGACCTCGCGGGCCCAGAGCACGCGGGCGCGTTCATCGAGCATGGAATTGGTGCCGCGGATCCACGAGACATCGTCGCGTTCCACATCGACGTCGAAGTGAACGACCTGCGCGCTGGCGTGCACGCCGGTATCGGTGCGGCCGGCCGCGGTGACTTCGACCGGGGCGGCGACGAAACGCGACAGGGCTTGCTGCAAATGATCCTGCACGCCGCAGCCGCCGGGCTGCGTCTGCCATCCGCAGAACGCCGCGCCGTCGTATTCGAGCCCAAGGGCGATGCGTCGCATGGGGGCTAGACCCCCGCTGGGATCAAAGCGAGGCGATGAGTTTCTTCGCCTCTTCCTTCTGCGCCGAAGAGCCTTCCTTGGCGACTTCCTGGAGGATTTCGCGCGCCCCGTCCTTGTCGCCGATCTCGAGGTAGGCCTTGGCCAGCTCGAGCTTCGTGCCGACCGCTTCTCCTCCCCCACCGGCGCCCGGGGAATCGAGGCTCAGGTCGGCGAGGTCCAGGCCGGAGCCGCTCGCCGCGGATGCGGCCGGCGGTGGGGCCTTCGGAGCCGCCTCGGCGGACTTGCTGCCGGGGAAATCGAGTCCGGAGAGATCGAAATCGAAGGACGGCTTGTCCTCTTTCGGCGGCGCTTCCGAGGGCATGTCCACGGCCGGAGCCGCGTGCGCCGAAGGCGCGAGGTCGAAGTCGATCGACGGAGCGGACTCGACCGGAAGGTCCGTTGCCTGCTTCTTGTCGTCGACGTCGAGGTCGAAGTCGGGAGCCGGCGCCGAGGATTCGGTGGCGCTCACGTTGGCTCCACCGGCGAGGTCGAAGTCGACGTCGGGCTTGGCCGGAGCGGCAGGCGTTCCCGCCGTGAACACTCCCGTCCCTCCGGCTGCCGCCGCGTAGAGCGGGTTGGTCGGATCGATCTGCGCGCCCATCGCCGCGGCTTTCTGCCACAGTGGATGGTTGTCGCCGACTGCGCCGTGGAGCTCCTTGGCGACCGTCTCGAACGCCGTCGCGCTCTTGCGCGCGTGGTAGATCTCGAGCAGCTTCAAGGCGATCTCGTGGCGATTCTTGTCGCGCGCCATCGCCTCCTTGAGGATTTCCTCGGCCTGTGCATCGCGGCCATAGGCGATGTAGACCTCGGCCTCGGCGACCGGATCGACCTCGTCGGTGTCGATCGTGCCCGGGCCGGTCTTGTCGAAGTCGGTCAGGAATGAGCTGTTGCCGGTGTCCACGAGACCACCGCCTGCTTTCCCCGTAGTGGAGTCGGGCTTGAGGTCGGAGGGGAAGGCGCTCGTCATCGAGCTGCTGGGTCCCGCCTCAGCCCTCGCCTTTCGTCGCCTCATGAACAGAAATCCACCGACGGCGCCCGCGATCACGAGACCGCCGACACCGAGGTAGACGGGATTCTCGAGGAGCTCGTCGGTGAACGATTTCTCGGCCGGGGCCGGCGCTGCGGCTTTCTTCGGCGCGGGCTTCGCCTCCGCCGCTTTCGGCGGCGTGGGCGACGGCGGCGCGACCTTCGCAGGCTCGGGCTTGGGCGCCTCGGCAACCTTGGACGGCTCCACCTTCGGCGGCTCGGGCTTGGGTGCTTCGGCGACCTTCGGCGGCTCCGGCTTCGGCGCTACGACCGGGGGTGGCGTGGGCGCCGTCGCAACCTTGGTGTCGGGTGCCTTGCTGGGAGCGGCGGCTTTCAGGTCGAGCAGCCGCTGCATGTCACGAATCTGCTTCTCGAGATCGGCGACGCGCGACTGCGCTTCCTTCAGCGCCTTGTCCTTCGCGGTGACCTCTTCCTGGAGCGCGGTGAGGCGCTCCCGGCTAGCCGCCCCCCCTTTTCCCGCGGCCCCACCTCCCGTGTCCGACTTGGACAGCTTGAGGACGTCCTTGGTATCGGATACAGGCGGCGGCGGTGGCGTCACGGCCGCCGAGGCGACGCGTCCCGAAGCCACATTGGAAGTGTCGGGGCGCGTGGGCAGCGAGGCGACGCTTCCGGCGAGCTGGTCGCGATAGCCTTTCCAATCTGCGACGTGAGTGCGGATTTCCTTGTTGGCGTCGCGGGGCTCGACCTGGGCGACTTCGTCGGCCGTGGGCACCTTGAGGATCTGCCCGGTCTTCAGCAGGTTCATGTTGTTGTTGATGAACGCCGACTTGTTCTCGCGATAGAGCGCGACCAGCATCTGCTCCATGCTCACGCTCGAAGACTTCACGTCCCCGGCGATCTTGCTCAGGGTCTCGCCTTTTTGCACCGGGCCGTAGGTATCGGAACCCGAGGCGGTACCCGGGGGCTCCGCAAGACGCGTCGGCAATTCCGCGCTCGCCGAGGGGCTTCCCGTGCCTGCGGCAACCGACGCATCGGGTGTTGAAGGCGCCGCCGCCGGCGTTGCGGCCGGCGGCGTTTCGGCTGCTCGGGGCGCTGCGGCCCCCACCGTGGGCGCTGCGACGCTCCTTTGGGAGTATCCCGGTGGATCGAGAAGAATCGGGTACTCGCGCTGGATCCGTCCCGCGGGCCAGCTCACCTCGATCAGCGCGTCGACGAAAGGCTCGTTGATCGGACCGACGCTCGTGACCTTTATGATCGCCTGGCCGTTCGCCCGCTTGTCGATCGCGAAGCGCAGCAGGCGCAGCGAGGACGTGTACTCGATCCGCGCCTCGCGGAAATTCTCGGGAGGGGCGACGCGCGCGTTGAGCGCATCGAGCTCGCCGGGCTGCACCGACACCAGCTCGATCTCGGCGTTGAGGATCTGCCCGAGCGCGGAATTGACCGTGAGCTTTCCGAGTCCAGCGGCATGCGCCGCCATCGCGGCGCCCATGAGCAGCGCGATGGCTGCTCCGCTTCTGAGAATCCTCACCATTGTTTTCTATCCCGCCCCGGAAGATTCGGTGAAATGTAGATTAACATCAGGGGTTTATTGTTGCAACCTCACCCGGTTTTTCACATTATCTCTTAAGTGGGACATATTTCAACCGTTTTTTCCTAATAAACCGGGGTTTACGCTGCCGCGCCTACGGGCAGGCGCGCTTTCAGCAGGATTCCCAGCATGCGCCGCAGAGGTTCGGCAGCGCCCCAGAGCAGCTGGTCGCCGACGGTGAATGCGGAAAGATACTCCGGTCCCATGCGCAGCTTGCGCAGGCGCCCGATGGGCACATCGAGCGTGCCCGTGACCGCGACCGGCGTGAGTCGCTGGAGCGTTTCGTCGCGGCGGTTCGGAACCACCCTCACCCATGCATTGCCTTTGGCGAGGATCGACTCGATTTCTTCCAGCGCGATATCGCGCTTCATCTTGATGGTGAGCCCCTGGCTGTGGCAGCGCATCGCGCCGATGCGAACGCACAGCCCGTCGACCGCAATGGGCCGCAGGTTGTTCGACTCTTCCCCCATGAATGGGGACCCCTGGCGCCCGAGGATCTTGTTGGTCTCGGCATGGCCCTTCCACTCCTCGCGGCTCTGGCCGTTGCCCAGGTCTGCGTCGATCCACGGCAGCAGGCTTCCCGCGAGCGGCACGCCGAAGTGCTCGGTGGGAAAGCTCTCGTCGCGCAGGAGTCCCGCGACCTCGCG
>JBGOST010000285.1:0-4211 GCA_041476125.1 Usitatibacter sp.
CACCTTCGGGCTCGCGATGACGGCCGAGCAGAGCCTGAGGCTCCTGTGGGGTTCTTCGGGGCTGCCCTTCTCCATTCCCGAGGCGCTGCGCGGCCAGCTCCTCGTGGGCGATTTCATCTACTCGTACTACCGCCTCACCGTGCTCGGCGTCTCCGCGTTCGCGGTCCTCGGCTGCTGGCTCCTTCTCAACAAGACCGCGTTCGGCATGATCGTGCGAGCCGGAACGCGCGATCCCGAGATGGTCCGCGCGATGGGCGTGAGCCTGAAGCCCGCGCTTACCGCGGTATTCGCGCTCGGCGTGGGCCTCGCCGGATTGGCCGGCGTGATGTCGGCGCCGCTCGCCGGCGTGCAACCGGCGATGGGCAGCGAGATCCTCACCGCCGCTTTCGTCGTCGTGGTGATCGGAGGCCTCGGCAGCTTCTGGGGCGTGGTGTATGCCGGATTGCTGATCGGGGTCGTGCGCGGCGTCACGATCGTGTTCTATCCGCCCGCGGCCGAAGCGTCGATGTACATCCTGATGGCGTTGATCCTGCTCTTCCGTCCCCGCGGCCTCATGGGCGAGAAGTTCGAGAAGTTCGAATGAGCGCGATGAAGGCCCTGCGACATCCGCTTGCGATCTGCGCGGCCGCGCTCGCGGCCCTCCCGTTCCTCGTATCCGCGATCGGCTTTACCTACGGCTTGGCCACGGAAATCGCGCTCTTCGCGCTCGTGGGTCTCGGATACAACCTGCTGCTCGGCTATACCGGCTTGCTCTCCTTCGGTCACGGCCTCTTCTTCGGCTGCGCGGCCTATGCCGCCGCCCTCAGCCAGATCCACTGGTTCAAGTCGGGCATCGTCGCCCCTCTTGCATTCACGCTCGCCTTCAGCGCCGCTCTCGGCGTTGCGATCGGTTTCCTCGTGCTGCGGCGGCGCGGCGTGTATTTCTCGCTGCTCACGCTCGCTTTCACCGCGCTCGCATTCACGATCGCGTTCCGCTGGACCGATTTCACGGGCGGCGAGTCGGGCCTGCGGGGAGTCCGGCGGCCGAGCGTGCTCGGGCTCAATCTCGACAACCAGCTCGTGTTCTATTACTTCGCCGCGGTGCTCGTCTTCGTCGCGGCATGGGTCGCATGGCGCATCGTGCACTCGCCCTTCGGCTCGGTGCTCGCGGCGATCCGCGAGAACGAGCAGCGCGCCGCCTTCATCGGCTATCCGGTGCGCCGCTACAAGCTCGCCGCCTTCACGATTTCGGCGACCCTCACGGGGCTCGCGGGCGCCCTCTTCGCGTTCCTCAAGCTCTTCGCCTCCGCGGATCCGGTGCACCCGACCTTCTCCGGAGAGCTCGCGGCGATGACCATCATCGGCGGGACCGGCAACTTCCTGGGTCCCCCGCTTGGCGCGCTTTTCTACATCCTGTTCCGCGAGGTTCTCTCCGGCTACACCGCATCGTGGATGTTCTGGTTCGGCCTGCTCTTCATGGGGTTCATCCTGTTTTCGCCCGCGGGACTGATCGGATTGGGCGAGCGAATCGCGGCACCTTTTCGAAAGCAGCGCGAGGACCTGGCGGCGATGGCGTCGCGGGTGAATCCGACGCCTTCGCAGGAGGTGCCGGAATTCCTGCTGCACGGCGATTCACCCCAGCCGGGAGAGACGATCCTTTCCGTGGGGCAAGTGCTCAAGAAGTTCGGCGAGTTCACCGCCGTGAACGACGTCAGCATGCAGGTGCGCCACGCCCGCCTCCAGGCGCTCATCGGACCCAACGGGGCGGGCAAGACCACGCTCTTCAACGTGCTGTCGGGAATGTATCCGCCGGAGGCGGGTACGGTCGAATTCCGTGGACGCGCGCTTCAAGGAATGCAGCCCGAGCGCTTCGTCGCGCAGGGCATCGCGCGCTCGTTCCAGGTCACCAATTTGTTCCAGGGCCTCACCGTGTTCGAAAACATCCGCCTCGGCATGCAGGCGCACGACCCGCGCCGCTTCGACATGTGGCGCGCCAAGGAGCGACTCGACGTCGTCAATCAACGAGCCCGCGCGCTGATTCGTTTCCTCGGGCTCGAAGGTGTGGAGGCGGCACCCGTGTCGACGCTCTCCTACGGCGGGCAGCGGCTGATGGAGATCGGGCTGGCGCTCACCGCGCGCCCCAGGCTGCTCCTGCTCGACGAGCCGCTCGCCGGGCTCGCGGCGGCGGAACGCGAGCGCATCGTCGCCATGGTGAAAGCCCTCGCGCGCCACATGGGCGTGCTGCTGGTCGAGCACGACATCGACCGCGTCTTCGAGTTTTCCGACAGCATCACCGCCATGGCCAACGGCACGGTGCTCGTCGAAGGCAGCGCGGAGCAGGTGTCGGGGAACCGGCAGGTGCAGGAGGTCTATCTCGGCAGCGGGCGCAAGGTGGTGATGGCGACAAGTTCCCCCTCTCCCTTGGGAGAGGGCCGGGGAGAGGGTGCAATCCTGCTCGAGCTCGAAGGCGTCAACACCTACTATGGCAAGAGCCACATCCTTCACGACGTCTCGCTCGTGGCGCGCGAGCACCAGGTCACCGCATTGCTAGGCCGCAACGGCGCGGGAAAATCGTCGACCATCAAGAGCATCATGGGGCTCGTCGCGACGGCGAGCGGCGCGATCCGATTCGACGGCAAGGCGATCAACGGCCGCAGTCCCGAGCAGATCGCGCGCGCCGGCATCGGGCTGGTGCCGCAGGGAAGGCGTCTCTTCCCGGGCCTCACGGTGGCCGAGAACCTGAAGCTCGGAGGGCTCGCGCGCGCTTCGAAAGGCGGCGAAGGCGTGCATTGGGACGAGCAGCGCATCTTCGGCTACTTTCCCAAGCTGCGCGAGAAGCTCGGCACCAAGGCCGACGTGCTCTCGGGCGGCGAGCAGCAGATGGTGGCCATCGCGCGCGCGCTTTCGGGCAACGTGCGCCTCCTCCTCCTCGACGAGCCCTTCGAGGGACTCGCGCCGGCGGTGGTGGAGGAAGTGTTCAAGTCGCTCGACCAGCTGCGCCGCGAGATCGCGATCCTGATCATCGAACACGACCTCGACCTGGTGCTGGCGCTCGCCGATCGCGCCTACGTCCTCGACCGCGGACGCGTGAGCCACTCGGGACCCGCGCAGCCTCTCCTTACCGATCTCGCCTTCCGCAAAGCGGTCCTCTGGGTCTGACAACGCCACTCGGGAAAGCCAAATGACAACTCCTTCACTTCGCGTCGACGGCAAGAGAGTCCTGGTCACCGCGGGTGCCGCCGGCATCGGACACGCCATCGCCGAGACATTCCTGCACCACGGGGCGCGCGTGCACATCTGCGACATCGACGAACGCGCGCTTGCGCTGTGCCGCAAGAAGCTTGGCGCATCGCAGTCGCTGGCCGACGTGTCGAAAGTTGCCGACGTCGAGAGGCTCTTCGCCGACGTGAAGCGCGAGCTCGGGGGACTCGACGTGCTCGTCAACAACGCCGGCATCGCGGGTCCGACGGCGCGAATCGAGGACATCCCGCCCGAAGAGTGGGAGCGAACCATCGCCGTGGACCTGCATTCGATGTTCTATTGCACGCGTCTCGCGATGCCGCTCATCAAGGCAGCGGGCGGGGGCTCGATCATCAACCTTTCTTCGGCGGCGGGCCGCCTGGGGTATCCGTTGCGCACGCCCTATTCGGCCGCGAAGTGGGCGGTCGTGGGGTTCACCAAGAGCCTCGCCATGGAAGCGGGTCCCGACGGGGTACGCGTGAATTGCATACAACCGGGGTTCGTCGAAGGCGAGCGCATCGACCGCGTCATGGAAGCCAAGGCGAAGGCGCGTGGCATCAGCGTCGAGGCGCAGAGGAAGGAACTGCTCGCGCGGGTGTCGCTGCGCACGACGGTCCCGGCGCAGGACATCGCCAACATGGCGCTCTTCCTCGCATCGGATGCCGGGGCGCACGTCTCCGGCCAGTCGCTGCCGGTGTGCGGCAACGTGGAAACCCTGAGCTAGAGCGCGCGGGAGCCATCACCATGGAAAAGATCGCGGTCATCGGCGCCGGGCTCTTCGGACGCTCCTGGGCGATCGTATTCGCCCGCGCGGGTCGCGAGGTGGCGCTGCACGACTCCGATCCGGCGTCGCTCTCGGCGAATCTCGCGGCGCTGGATGCGAGCCTCGGCGACCTGCATGCAGCGGGGCTGCTCACCGAGCCGCCTGCGACGGTGCGGGCGCGAATCGGAATCGCCGGTTCCCTGGAGCAGGCGCTCGCCGGCGCGGACTA
>JBGOST010000286.1:0-4201 GCA_041476125.1 Usitatibacter sp.
CCACCCTTCGCGGCGACGCAGTCGCCATCCTCGGACCCGCGGCGGGAGACCAGGCCTGCGGGGAAGTGGGCATGGGACGCATGCTCGAAGCCGAAGAGCTGCTCGAAGCGGTGCTCGCATTCTTCGCGCCGAAACGCCTCGCCGGCCGCAAGGTGCTCGTGACCGCGGGGCCGACGTTCGAGGCGATCGACACGGTGCGCGGCATCACCAACATGAGCTCGGGCAAGATGGGTTACGCGATCGCCGAGGCGGCGTGCGCGCTGGGCGCGGATGTGACGCTAATCAGCGGGCCGACCGCATTGAGGCCTCCCGCGCAGGCGCACTTCGTCTACGTGACCACGGCCGCCGAGATGTTCAGCGCGGTGAAGGCTCACGTCGCCGGCGTGGACTACTTCCTGAGCGTGGCCGCCGTCGCCGACTACACGCCGGTGGCGCCCTCGGGACGCAAGTTGAAGAAGACGGCCGAGCCGATGGAAATCAAGTTGAAGCCCACCGAGGACATCCTCGCCTACGTGGCCGCGCTTCCGGGCGGTCCGTTCTGCGTCGGCTTCGCGGCGGAGAGCGAGAACCTCGCCGACTACGCGCAGGCCAAGCGCGCGCGCAAGAAGGTCCCGATGATGGTCGCGAACCTGATCCAGCACACGCTCGGCAAGGAAGAGAACGAGGTCACGATCTACGACGACGCGGGAGTCCATGCGCTCGCCAAGGCGGCGAAGTCGAAGGTCGCCCACGCCATCCTCGACCATGCCATGCGGCTGCGCGATGAAAAGCCGCACGCCGCGAGCGTCACCACCCTCAAGCAGGTCTTGTAGGAATTCCAACGGGATTGGGCTTGCCGCCTGCGGCGGGATACTCCTTTGGATCCGCAGATAAACGCAGATGAACGCAGAAAAAAATGAAAAAGAAACGGCTCGACATAAAAATCCTGGATGAACGAGTAAGGGCGCAACTGCCGGCGTACGCCACCGAGGGCTCGGCGGGGCTCGACTTGCGGGCGTGCGTGGAAGAGCCGCTCACGCTGCGGCCCGGCGACAGCGCGCTGGTGCCCACGGGGCTCGCGATCCATCTCGCGGATCCGGGGCTCGCCGCGATCATCATTCCCCGCTCGGGCCTGGGGCACAAACACGGCATCGTGCTGGGAAACCTCGTCGGGCTCATCGACTCCGATTACCAGGGGCAGGTGTTCGTGTCTTGCTGGAATCGCAGCAAGGAGCCTTTCGTGGTGAACCCGCTCGAGCGCATCGCCCAGCTGGTCGTGGTGCCGGTAGTACAAGTAGAACTCAACGTGGTCGACGATTTCGAGCAAAGCGAGCGCGGCGCCGGCGGCTTCGGCTCGACGGGCAAGCACTAGGTCCGATGCGCGGAATCGTCCTTTTCGCCCACGGCGCGCGCGATCCGGAATGGGCGCGGCCCTTCGAGGCGATTCGCGACCGCGTTCGCGCGAGCCGCCCCGAATACCCGATCGTGATCGCCTATCTCGAGCTCATGCCCCCCACGCTCGAGGAGGCGATCGCGTCCCTCGCCTCCGAGGGCGCTTCCGCCATCACCGTGTTTCCGCTCTTCATGGCGCAGGGCGCTCACCTGAAGCAGGACCTGCCGCGCATCCTCGCGGCGATCCGCGCCAGCTACCCGCATGTGCCCATCGCCCTGGAGACCGCGGTGGGGGAGGTTCCCGAGATCCTCGAGGCGATTGCCGCCTGGATCCTCGAGCGGGCGGGCTGAAGGTCGAATAGACAAAAGTTCTTGTCAAATGGCGGGGGCTTCGCTACATTGAGGCCCATGTCCGCCATCCACGTCGTCAAGGACCCGCGTCATGCGGCGCTTCTCGCCGCGCCCATCCGCCAGAGCATCCTCGAGGCGCTCGCGCAGCCTGGCTCTGCCTCGACCATCGCCAGGATCCTGGGCCTTCCCCGGCAGAAGGTCGCCTACCACGTGAGGCAACTCGAAGAGCACGGCTATGTGCAGCTCGTGCGCGAGGAGCAGCGCCGCGGCTGCACCGAGCGCATCGTGCGGCGCACCGCGCAGTATCTCGTCGCGTCCAACGAGCTCTTCGGCCGCGCGGGGCTCGATTCGCGGCGCCTGCAGGACAAGTTCTCCAGCGAATACCTGATGGGGCTCGCCTCGCGCATGACGAAGGAAGTCGGCGAGGCGCAGGTCGCCGCCGAGCGCGCCGGCAAGCGGCTCCCCACGCTGTCCACCGAAGTTGAAGTCCGGTTGCGCTCGCCCGCGGAACGCCAGGCCTTCGCCGAAGAGCTGGTCGAAGCCGTCGCGCGCCTCGTTGCGAAGTACCACGATGAAAAACATCCCGACGGTCGCAGCTACCGGCTCGTCGTCGGCGCCTATCCCATCCGCGGGAGGAAACCATGAACAAGGAAACGAAACCGGCACGCGTCCTCGAGCTCTCCGTCGACATCGACGCGTCGCTGGAGGAAGTGTGGAAAGCGATCACCGAGGCGCAGGGGATCAAGAACTGGTTTGCGCCAATCATATCGGTGACGAAGCCGGGCGTGGGGGGCGAGGTCACCATGGGGTGGAGCCCCGAGATGACGTGGCCTACCAACGTCTCCGCATGGGAGCCGGGCAAGCACCTCCAATGGCTTAACGACGACATGATGGGGCCGGGGACACGCCTGGTGCTCGACTACTACCTCTCCACCGAGGACGGCAAGACGCGCCTGCGCCTCGTGCAATCCGCGTTCGGCGAGAGCGACTGGGACGACTTCTTCCAGGGCACCGAGGCCGGTTGGACCTACTTCCTGTACAACCTGCGCCTCTACCTCGAGCGGCACCTGGGGCGCGTGCGCCACCTGATCTCGAGCCGCTTCGAGGTCACGGCGCCGCGCGCGGCAACCTGGCGCAAGCTTCTCGCCACGACCACGGGGCTCATCATCGCCACCGGCGGTGCGGTGAAGGCCGGGGATTGGGTGCAGTTGAAGCTCGACGATCCCGCGACGCTGCGCGCGGTGGTCGACCTGGTGATCGAGGGGCACGTGCTCGCCATGCGCATCCCGGAGCTCCAGGACGCGGTGCTCTTCATCGAATTCGAGACCGGCAAGGACAAGTTCGGGGTGAGCTCGTACCTTTCGGTCTACGACGAGAAGAAAGCGGCGCAGATCGAGGCGCCCGCGCAGCGCGCATTCGAGCGCGTGAAGGCCGCGCTGCGCTGAAAGGAGAAAACCGGGGACAGACCCCAATTTTCCACATGCCGGAAAATTGGGGTCTGTCCCCGGTTTTCATTTCGGCTTGCAGATCGAGAAGCCGTCGTTCCAGCCCATCGAGTACTGCGCATCGTTCGTCATGCGGCGCGCGTCCTTGCGCGCGAACGAGCTATTCTTCGCCGACTCGCAGCCGTCGATGTAACCGTCTCGCACGGCGGGCGGATATCCCGTGAGGTTGTAGGTCGGGGGCGCGGCCTTACCGCGGCGCTCGGTCGCTTCCACGGGGGTCTCGATCGCTTGCGTTTCCGGGGCGCGCGGGGCCACGGCGCAACCGGCGGCTACCAGCATCAACAGCAGCGGCAGTTGTCGTCGCATCATGTCATCCATGCGTTACCATGCGTGCGCTCGATTTGTTTGAGGTTCTCATGCGGATGCAGGCTACAGGAATGGGATTGGACCGTCGCAACATGGCCCGGGTTCTCGCCGCCGTCGCGATCTTCGTGGCCGCGTTCCCGGCCTTCGCCGACGTCGCCTTCAAGACTTCGCGCGTCAAGGTGGGCACCCACCCCCTCAAGGTCGAGGTCGCCGCCTCCGACCCGGAGCGCAGCCTGGGCCTCATGAACCGGACCCGGCTGGGCAAGGAGGACGGCATGCTCTTCATCTTCGACGAGCCCGGATATCACAGCATGTGGATGAAGAACACGCTGATCCCGCTGTCCGTCGCGTTCATCGACGGCGAGGGCCGGATCCTGAACATCCTCGACATGGAGCCGCAAACGCTCGATTCGCACATGGCCGCGGGGCCGGCGCGCTACGCGATCGAGACCAACAAGGGCTGGTTCGCCGAGAAAAAAATAAAGGCCGGCGACAAGGTCACCGGCCTTCCGGGGGGCCCCGGACGCGCTTCCGACCGTTAGAGCAGCCCGGCGCCTCGGAACACGCCCTTTGAGGCGACCATGAAGAAGAGCATCGGGACCGAGAGCATCACGTTGGTTCGCGAGGCGAGGAAGGCCACCCGCCGCGCCCGGTTCTTCTCCTCGTCG
>JBGOST010000287.1:0-4196 GCA_041476125.1 Usitatibacter sp.
ACCCTCGCCGCGTGGTTCGGCGTCGGCGCGGCGGACCTGGGCGTCATCTTCCCCAATCTCTCGCGATTCCCGGTCGGGAGCCTCGGATTCATGGCCTAAAAAAAAGGCCGGTCACTCGACCGGCCTGCTTGCCCTGGAGCGCCGGAATCCCGGCGTTCGGCTACTTGAGGTGCTTGGATACCAGCTTCGTCATCTCGAACATCGAGACCTGCCTCTTGCCGCCGAAGACTTCCCGCAGCTTGTCGTCGGCATTGATCATGCGGCGATTGGCCTTGTCCTGGAGGTTGTTCTTCTTGATGTATCCCCACAGCTTGCTGGTGACTTCCGTGCGGGGCATCGGGTTGCCGCCGATGACTGCGGCGAGCGTGGAGCTAATGTTCATAGGCTTCATGAAAGCGGCATTCGGCTTACGCTTGGCAGCGGGCTTTTTCGCTTTCGCGGGTTTGCGCGCTGCGGCCTTCTTCATCGGCTTCTTGGCCGCCGACTTCCTGGCTGCCGGTTTCTTCGCTGCTTTCTTGCCTTTCTTAGATGCCATTGATGAATCCTCCAATCTGATTGTGACGTTGAATTCTAGTCATCTCGCCTCTCCAGGCGCGACAGCGAGAGGATGCACAAGGCGAAAACGACTTGTCAACCGATTTCACTCGGAAGAACGGCTTTTTTCTTTTCGCGTGTCGCCTGCGCAACAAGGAGTCGATGTCATTCGAGCTCCTTGCGCGCACCTTCCACGTCGAGCTTTTCCATCGCATCGCGCGGCGCCATGGCCGCCGCCCGGGCATAAAGCTTGCCCGCATCCTCGATCATCTTCTTGCCGTGCATCAAGACCATGCCATTGGCCATCTCGATGTGCGCGATCGGAGACTCGGGCGTGAGCTTGAGCGCCTTGCGGAAGTGCTCCTCCCCCGCTTCTTTCTTCGCGCCATAGGTGAGCCCGCCGACCAGCGCGCCCACCTTGTCGATGATCTCCGCGTGGTACGCGCCCATCGCGACATGGGCCTCGGCGTGCTTGGGCGCGAGCCGCAGCGCCGCCTCCAGCGCCGCGCGGATCCTGCCCCCGTAGCCCTGCGCCAGCGCCTTGGCGACGGAGATCCGCTGGCTGTAGCGCCCCGCCGCATAGGCGTATTGGTAGTGGGCGTTCGGGTTCTTGGGCTCGCTCTTCGCCTGCGCCTCGGCGCGCTTCATCACTTCCTCGAAGAGCGCGATCTTCGCGTTTTCCTTCGGTTCGAGGGAGTTGGCGTAGATCGCCTGCGCCTTGTTGGCCACTGTGATGCCCGCACCCCCCGACGCGAGGCCGAGCGCCACCGCCTCGGCGAACTTTCCCTGGTGGAAAAGCCGCCACGCTTCCTGCACCTCGGGGTCCTTGGGAAACGGCTCGCAGTCGCCGCGATGCAGCGAATCCCAGCTCTTCTTCAGGCTCTCCCCCGGGTAGGCGAAAGCCTTCGCGGCATGGGGGAACGCCACCCAGGTGCTTTTCTTCGCCATCGCTCGCCTCCCTTGGTGGTTCGAATCTACCCTAACGCGCCGGGGATTCCCGGATGTAGCCGCGGCTCAACTCGCCCAGGTGCCGCCGCGCCTCGCCTACGAGATACGGCGCGACAAGCGACATGACCTGGTAGGCGCCCTCCCCGAGCCCGTCCGCATTCTGCCCGCGCCGCTCGCGCAGGGCGTCGAAATTGAGCCAATAGGTGGCCACCACGAGGATGTTGCGCGCGAGGGCGCGGATCTCCTCGGCGTTCGCGCGCATGGCGCGCGCCTCCACCATGGCCTCGCATAGCTTCACGATCCCGTGGTACTTGCGCTGGGCGATGCGGTTGAAATGCGCCTTCAGCTTGCGGTTGCGCTCGAGGAGGTCGTCCAGGTTGCGATACAGGAAACGGTAATCCCTGATGGCCTCGAACGTGAGATGCAGGTAGAGCCACAAGTCCTCGATCAGGCCCGGGGCGTCCGCGGCGAGGTCGGGCTCGACGTCCATGCGCTCGGCGAACTGCCTGAAGAGCCGCTCGACGATCTCGTCCTTGTTGCGGAAGTGATAGTAGAGATTGCCCGGGCTGATTCCCAGGGCATCGGCGATCATCCCGGTGGTGATGTTGGCTTCGCCATGCTCGTTGAAGAGCCGCAGGCTCTCGGCGAGGATGCGCTGGCGCGTGCGCTGGGTGCGCACCGCATTGCCGTCGAGGGTCATCACACCCGGGCGAGAGAGTATCTCAAGTCGGCTAGGGTATCTCGCAAATCGCGGGCCGTCATGCGCATTTCCTGGGCGGCGGAAAGCGCCTTGCGGCGGATTCTCAGGCTGCGGCCCGCGTCGCTCAGGACCTCCCGGCGCAGGCGCAGGCCGTGCCGCGCCACCAGCGGTTCGAGCTGGGCGCGGCGCGTCCACAGGTCGCGGCGGGTGCGCTCATAGGCGTGCTCGCAGACCCGCTGCCGCGTCGCATAGCTGAAGATGTTGGTGAAGAAGATCTCGCTGTCGTCGGAGGCCGGTTCGAAGAGCACCACGTCGGAGCCGCGGTACTGGGCCTTGTACTTCGAGATGCCGATCTCCATGCGCGAATGGATGATGGCGCGGAACGCCTGCGAAAGGACGACCGGCAGGCCGCCTTCGACGAGCCGCGCGGGCCGGCCCGAGGCCGCGGCGCGGCCCGCGTCGTAGGGCACGATCGGGTTCACGCAGAGCACCAGCTTCACCCCGTCGTCGAGCGCCTCGGAGGCGTGCAGGGTCTTCTTGAGGGCGCCATCGACGTAGAAATTTCCGCCGATCTGCACCGGCGGAAAGAGGCCCGGCAACGCCGCGCTTGCCTGCACCGCCTTGGAAATCGGCACCTGGTCGTGGCCGGGGCGCCCGAAGCTGACACTCTTGCCGCTGTCCAGGTCGGTCGCGACCACATAGAGGCGGCGCTCGAGCTTGCGGAAATCGTTCGAGCGGCCCTGCGCAGAGAACACCCGCGACAGGTATGCCTCGATCGAGCGGTTGTCGAAAAGTCCGGTTGGGATGCGGCCGATGGAGAGCGCGCGGACAAACTCGCGGTAGGCAAAGCGCGTGAACAGCCGCGGCGTGACCGCGCCCTCGCCTTTCCCGCCGGCGATGAAAAGCCGGTACATCTCGGAGACGGTGATGCCGTTGGCGAGCGCGGCGGCGAGGAAGCTCCCCGCGCTCACGCCCACGTAGCAGTCGAGGTCGTTCAGGTCCAGCCCCTCGAGCGACTCCTCGAGAGCGAAAAGCGCTCCGATCTCGTAGATCGCTCCGAAGGGCCCGCCCCCGGCGAGGGCGAGGCCGATCGAAGGACGGCGAGCATTGCGCTTCAAGTCACCCTCTCCCCAACCCTCCCCCAAGGGGGAGGAAGCAAACGTTGGACAGGGTTTCGCGAAGTTGAAGCGCCAAGTTCAGGCGCGGGCGCGAGTGCGGCGCAGCTTCTCCACGTTAGCCTTGAGCTGCGAGACTTCACGCGACAGCGCGCGCACTTCCTTGGCGCTCGGCACGCCGAGGCGCGAGATCGTCTTCGAGACGCGCAGCTCGAACGCCTTCTCGAACTGGGTCATCACTTCGACCGTCCGGTCGCGGGCTTCGCCGGCGCCGGAGATCGCGGCGTCCTTGACTGCCTCGACCTTCGAGATCGCGAAATTCCTCAGGCTCTTCAGGTTCTGCAGGGCCGTGGTGCGGGTGTTGCGCTTGGTGCGGTTCATGTCATTTCCTCGGGTCATTGGGTTGCCACACCTCGCAGGATAGACGGGAGGATTAGAGCATTCACACTATTCTTTTTCGAAGAACCGGTATCATTCGGCGGACAAGAAAGAGCCGCATCCAGGAGGCAATCCCATGAGCTATTTCGTGACCGGCGCGACCGGTTTCATCGGCCGTTTTCTTGTCGACAAGCTGGTCGAGCGGGAGGGCACGATCCACGTGCTGGTGCGCAAAGGCTCGGTGAAGAAGCTCGACGAGCTGCGCGGCCGCTGGGGCGAAAACGAGAAGCGCGTCGTCGCCGTCGTCGGCGATCTTGCCAAGCCGAACCTGGGGCTCGCGAGCGCGGAGATCGCCAAGCTCAAGGGAAAGGTGAAGCACTTCTTCCACCTCGCGGCCATCTACGACCTGGCGGCGGACGCGGCAAGCCAGGAGAAGGCGAACATCGAGGGAACGCGCCACGCGGTGCAGCTCGCCGAAGCCATCGACGCGGGCACGTTCCACCACATGAGCTCCATTGCCG
>JBGOST010000288.1:0-4191 GCA_041476125.1 Usitatibacter sp.
CTCCTGCAGACGCGGCACCGCAGCGCGCAGATAGGCGATCAGGCTGTCCAGCACCGTGGAGGCCTGCGGCGAGCGGGCATCCACCAGCTCGCGCACATTCGCCAGCGTATTGAACAGGAAATGCGGCTCCACCTGCGCCTGCAGCAAGCGCAGGCGGGCGTCGAGCGCCTTGCGCTCCAGCTCGCTGCGCTCGAGCCCGAAGGCAAGCGCCTGGCTGCGCACGGCTTCGTCGCGCTGGCGGAAAAGGGCTGCCACGGCGATCCACGGCGCGAAGATGAGGCCGGTCATCGTGATCATGAAGAAGCCGCTCAGGCGCGCTTCCACCTGCCAGAACGGTCGCGGATCGTCGTGGGGAAGCAGATAGAGCGCGAGCACCGCGAGAGGTATCGCGATCGCCACGCACAGGACCTGGAGCGCCCAGCGCGCGAGCCACCCGGGCAGGCGTGCGGGCCACTGCTCGAAGAGCCCGAATGCGACCAACGCGGACAAACCGACCACCCATTCGCGGCCGATCACTCGCGCAGTCGACAACGACGGAAAAGCGGGGCTGATCAGCAGGCCCACCAGCGCCGACGCGACGAGAGCGACCAGCACGCGCCGCCAGGCCAGCATCAGGGCGAGGCCGCGCGGCGCGGGAGATGCAAGGGCTGAGGACGCCGAGGACATGGCCTGGGAATAGTAACGATTCCACAGTATGGCGAGCGCTGTGCGGCCCCTGAAGCCCGATCGGACGAGCCACGCTGCCGGGCGCCCGAACCACGTTGGGGCGCGACGGACTGCGGCCCTACGGGCGCGAGCACATCGAGATGCCCTCGTAGGTCCAGCCGAGGCGCTGCATCTCGCGCATTGTCGAGTCGCTGGTGCTCATGCGATGGTTCGAATCGTTGCGCACGAACCCGTTGTTGTACGCGCGGTTCACCGCTAGATAGCCGTCCGGGCAATGCTGGTTCGTGACCGGGAGGATGTAGTAGGCGGTGCCCTCGTAGAGCCAGCCGCGATCGCGCTTGACCCCTGCGCATTCGTCGGCGCCCGCGGTGTAAAAGTGCGAGTTCGGACCGATCCCGGGCGTGCCGTAGAAACGGCACACGGGAGCAATTCCGGTGAATGTGTCGGCGGGCATCTGCGGCCATCCCTTGAACGCTTGTCCCGTCGGCACCCATGGCGGGCCGAAGCGGCCGCTGGTGATGCTTGCGATCTCCCCCGGATCGTCGGTGACGAAATAGTGGTTGACGTCCGCTCTGTAGAACTCGACCTGCTGCACTTCGCCAAACGCGTTCAGAAACGGAACGTGCACGTCGAGAATGAGGTTGTCCTGGCGCCCGCCGGCAACACTTTGCATGCGAATGAAGCGCGCCATCGCCCCCGGATCGGTCTTCACGTCGAGGTAGGCGTCGAGGAAATCGACCATCCACGTGAAGAGGTCGCCGGCATCCTCGGCGCGGAATTCATGCTTTCCCCCCAAGAGCTCGACGAGGTAGCGCGAGGAGCCGAAGCGCTCCATCGCCTGCTCCATCATGCCGAGCGGCGCGGTGGTATCGAGCGTGCCCGAAAGTGCCAGGAACGGCCGGTTCACGCCCGCGGCACCCTCCTGCCCGGTACAAAAGGCCGGCAGGAACGGGTAGCCCGCATAGGGGACGAACGCCACCGCGGCCTTGATGCGCGGGTCGCGTGCCGTGTCGCTGCAGCGCAGGAGGGTGCTCGTCGTGAGCTTGGCGCCGAGGAGAAGCGCCATCGCCTCTCCGCCCAGGCTCGCGCCGAACCCGCCGATGCGATCCGTGTCGATGCCGGCGGCGAATCCCGCGTCGCCGAGCAATCGGTCGGTCATGTACTTCAACGACAGCGGACGCATCAGCTGCATTTCGGCGACGTGCTCGAAATTCAGGATGAGGTAGGCGAAGTCGCTGATGGTCTCCACGCGCACGCGCGAGAACCGCGGATCGCCGTGAAACGGCGCGGCGACCATGAATCCCTGCGCGGCGAGCTGCACCATGACATCCACGTAACCGCTGCTGATGGGGCTTCCGGTGAGGCCGTGCGAATACACGATGAGCGGCAGGCGCGCGGGCCCCGCGACCACGGGCAACGCGCCGAAGCCCAGGGTCTGGTAGTACTCGGCCCAGGTGATGAGCTTCGGCACGGCGCCGGGCGGCTGCATGTGCGGGATGATTTCTGCCGTGTCGGGCAGCGTGTAGTTGGGATCCGTGTTCGACTGCGAGGTCGGATGGCAGACGATGGCGACGTAGGGCACGGTGTCGCCCGCATGGCCGGGATAGAGGCTGCGTTCGTCGGGCACAAGAGCATCGAAGCGTACGACGGCTTGCGGATTCGCGAGGATCTCGGTGATGTAGTGGTCGACCTCGTTCACCGGGCGCCCTTCCCAGTAGTCGGAGGCCGACGTGCCCGGGGCGATGCGCGAATCGTCCTGCGCGATGTTGGAGCAGGCGACGGTGAAGGGGCCGGCTTGCCGTGGCGCAACGGTGTTCACGTGATTGAGGGCGAGCGCGGAGAAGGACGTCGCCGCCACCGCAAGCACTGCGGCGATCCGAGCGGCAAAAGCGGTATATCGCGGCGGGTTAGAATCCATGTCCCGATTATAGGAGCGCGCCGTCCCCATGGACGACAGCGACAAGCTAAGACGCATACTCAAGGCCTCGCGTTCGATCGCGGTGGTGGGCTTGTCGGCTCATTGGCACCGCCCGAGCTATTTCGCCGCCAAGTACATGAAGGACCACGGGTACCGGGTGATCCCGGTAAACCCGATGTATGACAGCGTGCTGGGCGAGAGGTGCTACAGGCGGCTCGCCGATATTCCGGAGCGCGTGGACATCGTCGACTGTTTTCGCAAGAGCGAGGAGATTCCCGCGCTCGCCGAGGAGGCCATCGCGATCGGCGCGAAGGTGCTGTGGATGCAGCTGGGCGTGCGCAACGCCCAGGCGCGGGCCCGCGCGGAAGCCGCCGGGCTCGAAGTCGTCGAGGACCATTGCGTGAAGATCGAGCATGGGAGGTTTTTCGGCGGGTTGGGATGGGCCGGCGTGAACACCAAGGTGATCTCAGCCAAACGTTCGGCGTAGCTCCCTCTCCCTTGGGAGAGGGGTGGGGAGAGGGTACGCGGTAGAAAGGGAGACTTAAATGGAACTCTGGCTCATCTGGGTCGTGGCGGGCTTCGCGCTGGTGATCGCCGAGCTCGTCACCGGAACGTTCTACCTGCTCGTCATCGCCGTGGGCGCCTTCACCGGCGCCCTGGCGGCGTGGCTCGGCGGCAACATCCTGGTGCAGGCGGTCGCGGGGAGCGCGGTGGCGGTGGTGGGTGCTTTCCTCGTGCACCACTGGCACGCTTCGCACCGCACGGACGAAGGCCAGGGCAACATGCTCGACAAGGGGCAGCCCGTGGTCCTCGAGGGCTGGACCAACGAAAGCGCGCGCATCGCGCGCGTGAGATACCGCGGCACCTCGTGGGACGCGCGCCTGGCGCGCTCCGAGGAACACCCCGCGCCCGGGACCACGCTCTACATCGAGGCGCAGGAGGGCAACACCCTCGTCGTCGCCAGCGCGCCGCCGGCGCGGTAAACCAAGAACGAACAAACGGAGGTCACCATGTTCTGGAAAGCGGCCATTGCCGTAGTACTCACGATCCTTACCGCGGTTGTCTTCCGCAACAACGCGGCGACCGTCGCGACCTTCCTCGTCGCGATGATCGTGGTCCTCATCTTCGAGGGCGTGCGCATCGTCCCGCAGCAGAACGCATGGGTGGTCGAGCGCCTCGGCAAGTTCTATCGCGTGCTCGAGCCGGGCTTGAACATCATCGTGCCGTTCTTCGACCGCGTGGCGTATAAGCATTCGTTGAAGGAAGTTCCGCTCGACATCCCCGAGCAGGTCTGCATCACCAGGGACAACACCCAGCTCGCGGTCGACGGGATCATCTACTTCCAGGTGGTCGATCCCAAGCTCGCCTCGTACGGCTCGTCGAACTATATCCAGGCGATCACCCAGCTCGCGCAGACCGCGCTGCGCTCCGTCGTCGGCAAGATGGAGCTCGACAAGACTTTCGAGAGCCGCGACGACATCAACCACACCGTCGTCCACGTGCTCGACGAAGCGGGCGCCACCTGGGGCATCAAGGTCCTGCGCTACGAGATCAAGAGCCTCACGCCGCCCGAGTCGATCCTGCGCTCGATGCAGGCGCAGATCACC
>JBGOST010000289.1:0-4182 GCA_041476125.1 Usitatibacter sp.
AAGAAGTCGAAGAGAAGCGTCGCGGCATGGGGATGGGGCGCCTTGGCGTGCACCGCGACCGCGTGCAGCTGCGCGATGGCGGGCGAGAGCACGATCCAGTCGATGTGGCCGCCCTTGGCCTTCAACTGCGGGGGCTTGTAGTTGTAGACGGTGAGCGCCAGCGGCACCTCTCCCGATGCCGCGAGGGTCGCGAGCAGCGTGTGGCCCTTGCGCACCGAAATGCCGTTGGCGGCGACGATGTCGGCGAAGAGCTTGGCGCCCTTCGCTTCGCCGAGGTCCTTGAGGAGCGTGCCGAACCACGCCTGGTCCTCGGCCTCGATGCCGAGCCGGCCCTTCCAGCGCGGGTCGAGGAGATCCTGGAAACTCTTCGGCAGCTCCTCGCGCTTCACCTTCTCCGTGTTGTAGGCCTGCACGAACACGTCCATGGTGGAAGTGGCGTACTCGCGATGCGCGGGCAGCGTGTTCGGCCGCAGGTCGGCGAAATGGGGCGAATCCATGCGCAGGAGCATCTTCTCGCGGCTCAAGGCCTCCATCTCCGGCGAGTTGTTCTCGACCAGGTCGACATCGCGCCGGCCCGCGCGCGTCTCGCTGATGATGCGCTGGACCACGTTCTCCGAGCTCGAGCGCCAGTCGCGCACCTTCACGCCGTACTTCTGCGTGAACGCGTCGAATACCGGCTTCAGGTCTTCGGTCTGGCTGGAGTGATACACCATGACCTCGCCTTCCCTGCGCGCGCCCTCGACGAGCGCCTTGGTGCGCGCCTCGCCCTGCAGGCGCGCGATGGCGGCGATGTCGGCGCCCGGCGCCTGCGCGGCAACCGGTACAGCGAAGGCAAGCGTGAACGCAACGGCGAGCAGCAGTCTCATTCGATCTCCCGGGTACTAGTCTGCGGCGTGTTCGCGCGCGGCGGGCCCGGCCGGCGCTGAAAGGGCGCGTTCTTCGGGCGCCACGTTGAGCGTCCTCCAGTCGGTCGCCTTCGGGACGATGCCCTCGAAGGAGCGCAGCCTCGCGTGCGGCACGCGCGGGGCGGCGGTGCCGATGGCGGGAGAGCCCTGCGCGAACGCCTTCACCGCCTCGACCATGATGCGGCGGAATTCGACGATCGCGAGGTCGCTCGCGCCCAGCCTTTCCTTGCCCCGGTCCGCAATGGCTCCCATCGTCTCCCACATCGCCATGTCCTGCATGGGGATGCCGCGAATGCCGGTGAAGTCGCCGAGCTTCATCGCCTGCCGGTCCTGCAGGTAGTTGTTGTCGCGCGTCCTCGCCTTGCGGTACTTCCAGTCGAGGTCGACGCCGACCTGCGCGCCGCAGAACTTGCGCCACGCCTCCTGGTCGATTCCAGGGCCGGTGTCGCTCCACGCGACGAAGTAGAAGTACGTGTTGTAATCGTCCTTCGGGATGTGCAGGATCGACAGGTTGTACATGTTGTTCGGCGGGATGTGCACGCAGAACGGCGCCTGGAAGAGCGTGATGCGGATGTAGTCGTGCGTGGCCGAATTCACGATCGGCCTGCGGATCGCGGCATAGCGGAAGCCGAAGGATGTCTGTTGCAGCTGCAGGCGCGGCGCCTTGTCGGTCGAGGGACGCGGCCACACCGATTCGGTGGCCTTGGCGCCGTCCACGCGCGCCGGCGGCATGTCGGTGGAGTGCAGGCTCGAGCTGTGCGCCGAATCGATCGCCCCCTCGAGGATCTGCGCCCAGTTGCACGGTACCTGGACCTTCACGATGGAAACGCGCGTCTCGGGAGTGGGCGCGAACGCCGGCGGCTCGAACTCGCGCATCTCCCCGGCCGGTCCCAGGTACGCCCAGACGAAGCCGCCCCATTCGCGCGTGGGGTAGGCCTTGTGCTTCACCTTGGCGCACAGCCCGCTCGATGCGGGCTCCGACGCCATCTCGAGGACGTTGCCGGCCACATCGACCTTCCAGCCGTGGTAAAGGCAGCGCAGCCCCGATTCCTCGTTGCGCCCCATGACGAGCGAGGCCCTGCGGTGCGGGCAATGCTCGTCCAGCACGCCCACGCGTCCTTCGGTGTCGCGGAAGATCACCAGGTCCTCGCCGAGCAGGCGCGCGTGGACCGGGGCGCCATCGGGCTCGGCGACTTCCTCGACGAGGCATGCGGGGATCCAGTGGCGCCGCATGAGCTGCCCCATCGCGGCCTCTCCTTCGACGCGGCACAGCAGGTCGTTCTCAAGGCTGGTCAGCATTTGCGCACCCTGGGGGCATCGTGTAAGTTAGCCCTCTAAGATAATCAACCCTATCGCCTTTGCGCGCGGCTGTCGAGGCCCATGCCCACCCCCACCGCGGCTGCGCCGATGAGGCTCGAAGTGCACAGTGCCGCGCAGGCCGCGGCGGACATATTCGTCTTCGAGCTGCGCCATCCGCAAGGTTTCGATCTTCCCGAATTCGCCGCCGGCGCGCATCTCACGGTGCGCTCCCCGAACGGCTCCCTTCGCAAGTACTCCCTCTGCAATGACCCGGGCGAGCGCGACCGCTACGTGATCGCGGTCAGGCGCGACCCGGGAGGGCGCGGCGGATCGGTGGATCTCGTGGACCACGTCCGCGCCGGAGACACGCTCGAAGCCTCGCCTCCGCACAATGCCTTCGAGCTCGCCCCGCGCGCGCCCTCCTTCATCCTGATCGCGGGCGGGATCGGCATCACGCCCATCCTGTGCATGGCGCGCAAGCTGAACGCCGAAGGCCGGCCCTACAAGCTCTACTATTGCACGCGCTCGCCGGAGGCGACGGCGTTCCGCGACGAGCTCGAGGGCGACGCATTCAAGGGCAGGGTCGTCATCCACCACGACGGCGGAGACGCGGAGAAGTCGCTCGACCTCTGGCCCATCCTTGAGAAGCCGACGAAAGCGCACGTGTACTGTTGCGGCCCGCGGCCGCTCCTCGAGGCGGTGCGCGACATGACAGGCCATTGGCCGGGCTCGGCGATCCACTTCGAGAGCTTTCTCGACGCGGCCGCGGCGCGCAAGCCCGAAGACCGCGCGTTCACGGTGGTGCTCGCGAATTCCGGCGCGCGCATCGAGGTGGCGCCCGGCGCCTCGATCCTCGAGGCGATGCGCTCGCGAGGCTACGATGCCCCGAGCTCGTGCGAGAGCGGCACCTGCGGCACGTGCCGCACCCGCCTCATCTCGGGCGAGGCCGACCATCGCGACCTGGTGCTCATCGACGAGGAGAAGGCGGGCCAGATCATGATCTGCGTATCGCGCGCCCGCTCGCCCGAGATCGTGATCGACCGCTGATGGCCGCGCAGCCCAGCACGGATCCCGTGCGCCGCCTTCGCCTCGGCGTGGCCGGCCTGGGGCGCGCCTTCACGCTCATGCTGCCCACCTTCACCGCGCACCCGCGCGTGCAGCTCGTCGCCGCCGCGGACCCGCGAGCCGAGGCGAGAGCGCGCTTCGAGCGCGATTTCGGCGCGCGCGCCCACGCGAGCGTGGCGGCCCTTTGCGCCGATGAGACGGTTGAAGCGGTCTACGTCGCCACTCCCCATCAACATCACGCCGAGCACGCCATCGAAGCCGCCACGCACGGCAAGCACGTGCTGGTCGAAAAGCCGATGGCGCTCTCGCTCGAGGAGGCCGGCGCGATGGTCTCCGCGGCCCGGCGCGCGGCGGTGCAGCTGGTCATCGGGCCGAGCCACAGCTTCGATGCGCCGGTACGCCGCGCCCGAGAGATCATCGCAAGCGGCGCGGTCGGGCGCGTGCGCATGATCACCGCGGTCAACTTCACCGACTTCCTCTACCGGCCGCGGCGCCCCGAGGAGCTCGACACCGCGCGCGGCGGCGGCGTGTTCTTCAGCCAGGCCGCGCACCAGGTCGACGTCGTGCGCCTGCTCGCGGGCGGGCTCGGAGCGCGCGTGCGCGCCGTTTCCGGGGCGTGGGATCCGGCACGCCCGACCGAGGGCGCATACAGCGCGCTCCTCACCTTCGCCGACGGCGCGTTCGCCTCCCTCGTCTACAGCGGCTACGGTCATTTCGACACCGATGAGGTCTGCGGCTGGGTAAGCGAGCTCGGCCGCGCGAAGGATGCGAACGCGTACGGCGAGGCGAGGCGCGCGCTCGCCGTCGCACACGGCGCCGAAGCGGAAGCCGCGGCGAAGAGCGCGCGCAACTACGGGGGTGCCGCGTACTCGCAGCCCGCTGAGGCGCCGTGGCACGAGCATTTCGGCCTGGT
>JBGOST010000290.1:0-4157 GCA_041476125.1 Usitatibacter sp.
GCGCACGCCGATGAGAACGCGGTGTATCGCAAGCCCTTCTACCTGCGCTTCCGCAAGGTGGTCGCGTGGTGCGTGGCGCATCGCTGGATCGTGATCGGCGCCACGGTCCTGGCATTCGTGGTGTCGGTGTTCGCCTTCCGCTTCGTCCAGCAGCAGTTCTTCCCCGCGGCGAGCCGTCCCGAGCTCATCGTCGACCTGCGCCTCACCGAAGGCTCTTCCCTGCCGGCGACCGAGGCGCAGGTGAAGAAGCTCGAGAAATTCCTCCTCACCGATCCTTCCGTGAAGGACCGCATCGCCAATTTCGTGAGCTACGTGGGCAGCGGCAGCCCGCGCTTCTACCTGCCTTTCGACCAGCAGCTCGTCAACGCCAACTTCGGGCAGTTCATCGTCAACACCAGGAGCAACGAGGACCGCGAGGCGGTGCGCAACCGCCTGCTCAAGCTCTTCGAGGAGGACTTCACCGAGGTCCGCGGCCGCGTGAACCGCCTCGAGAACGGCCCCCCGGTCGGCTTTCCGGTGCAGTTCCGCGTGGTCGGCGAAGACAAGGACAGGATCCGCGCCATCGCCAACGAGGTCGCAGCCGTGATGCGCGAGAACCGCTGGACGCGCGAGGTGAGCTTCGACTGGGATGAGCCCTCGAAGGTGATCCGGCTCACCCTCGACCAGAACCGCGCGCGCGTGCTCGGCATCTCGACCCAGGAGCTGGCGGGCTTCCTCAACACCGTGCTCTCGGGGCAGCCGGCGACGGCGTACCGCGAGGGCGACAAGCAGATCGACGTCCTGGTGCGCGGCGCGCGCGAGGAGCGCGTCTACATTAGCATCCTCAGGGATCTCGCGGTGCCGGTGGGGCGCGGGCGCAACGTGCCGCTCGGGCAGATCGCCGACGTTTCCTACGGCTTCGAGCAGGGCGTGTACTGGCGCCGCGACCGCCTGCCGCTCATCACGGTGCGCACCGACCTGAAGGACGGCATCCAGGCGCCGGTCGTGAGCCAGCAGCTCGAAGCGAAGTTGCAGCCGATCCGCGACAAGCTGCCGCCCGGCTATCGCATCGACACCGGTGGGGCGATCGAGGACGCCGCGAAGGGCCAGAAGTCGATCGCGATCGTGGCCCCGGTGATGATCCTCGTGATGGTGACCGCCCTCATGCTGCAGCTGCAGAGCTTCTCGCGCCTGGCGCTGGTCTTGCTGACCGCCCCGCTCGGGCTGATCGGGGTCGCGGCCGCCCTCCTCGCCTTCAACGTGCCCTTCGGTTTCGTCGCCATGCTCGGCACCATCGCGCTCGCGGGGATGATCATGCGCAACTCCGTGATCCTCGTCGACCAGATCGACCGCGACATCGAGGCGGGCAGCGAGCCCGCGGAAGCGATCGCCGATGCGACGGTGCGGCGTTTCCGTCCCATCATGCTCACCGCCGCCGCGGCGGTGCTGGCGATGATCCCGCTCACCCGCAGCGCCTTCTACGGGCCCATGGCGGTGGCGATCATGGGCGGCCTCGTGATCGCGACCGTGCTCACGCTCCTCTTCCTGCCCGCCCTCTATGCCGCGTGGTTCCGCGTGCCGAGGAATTCCGAGACCGACGATTTTTCGGCCAGAATGGGAACCCGCCCCCTCGCCGCCGATCCGTCCACTCCATGAAGCGCCGCGATTTCGTCCAGGTTTGCGCCGCCGCCGCCGGCGGCGCGGTGCTCCCCGACGCCGTCCAGGCGGCAACCCTCACCGCGCGCATGTACCGCCGCGCGAAGCTCGTCGACGACAACGACAAGCCCGTCCGCCTCGACGCGTTGCAGGTCGGCGCGAACTACGTCTTCGAGTATCCGTACTCCGCCACGCCGTGCTTCCTGCTGCGCCTCGATCGCCCGGCGGGAAGCGCCATCGACCTGCGCACCGAGGCGGGAGAGCCGTATCGATGGGAAGGCGGCGTAGGGAAGGACCGGGCGGTCGTGGCCTATTCGGCCATCTGCGCGCACAAGATGACCTATCCCACGCGGCAGGTGAGCTTCATCGGCTACCGCGACGGGCCGAGCCCGGTCGCGGGGCGCGGCAGGGTGATCACGTGCTGCTCGGATCGCAGCGTCTACGATCCGGCGGCGGGCGCGCGCGTCGTGTCCGGCCCGGCGCCGCAGCCGCTCGCCACCATCCTCCTCGAGCACGACGCGAAGGCCGACGAGGTGTTCGCGGTCGGCGCCATCGGCGGAGAGATGTTCGCCGAGTTCTTCCGCAAGTACGATTTCCGCCTGCAGCTCGAGATGGGCAACCGCGCGAAGAGTGCGGTGGAAGGAACGGCGGTGGTGAAGGTGCTGGAGAACTACAGCACGCAGTGGGCGAAGTGTTGAACCGACCGCCGCAGGCGGTCGCCCCGGCGAAGGCTGGGGCCTAATCATAAGGAGACCTCGATGTCACTCGATCGAGTCCTGCACACCTCGCGCGCCACCTCGACCGGAGGCCGCAACGGCCAGACCAAATCCGGCGACGGGATGATCGACGTGCCCTTGTCGGTGCCGAAGGACATGGGCGGGCCGGGCAAGGCGAACACCTCCACGCCCGAGGACCTGTTCGCGGCGGGCTACGCCGCCTGCCTCGGCGGCGCCATCGATTACATGGCCAACCAGCTCAAGCTCAAGCCCGCGTCGGTCGAGGTGCGCACCGCAGTGGGAATCGGCAAGGACGCGGCCGGCTTCGGCCTGAAGGTCGACCATGAGGTCACGGTCGCGGGCCTGTCGAAGGCCGACGCCGAGAAGATCGTCGAAGCGGGCCACAAATTCTGCCCGTATTCGAAAGCGGTGAAAGGCAACGTCGACGTGACGGTCAAGACCGTGGTGGCTTGACGTCCCGCTCGCGCGTCCGCGAACAAGAAGCTCCATCGCAGCAACCAGGGAGGGCAAGCCATGGAACCCACGGATATCAGCAAGCAGCTGGACAGCTATTCGAACGCCATCGTCGCCTTTTTCGTGTTCCAGGGGCTCGCGTTCTGCTACGCGTTCGGGACGAGCGCCCCGTTCAACCAGATCGTCAAGTCGCACCAGGGGCTCGCCATCGCGTTGCTGCTGCTCTTTCTCATGACGACAATCGCGGCGTTGGGCGTGAACCGCTACCTGTACCGGAACATGGCGAAATTCTGGAAGACCCACCGCGACATCCTGCACGCCCTGTATGTCGGCAAGGCAGTGGTCATCCTGCTGTTCGGCGCCCTGCCCTTCGCAGTGCTCGCGCTTTACGCGATGTCCTTGAAGTAGTTCTCAGATGGAAAAGTTCTCGCCGACCGCCGTCTCCAGCTGCTTCAGGTCCGTGCCGCGCACGTGCGGCGCGAGGAGGCGGATGAATTCCACGGTATAGCCGCGCAGGTAGGCGCCGCGGCGGTAGGCAAGCCGCGTGGTCTGCGCCGGGAAGAGGTGCTCGCAGGAAAGCGCGCGCAGCCCCTCGTCCTTGTCGCGGCGAAACGCGCGCGAGGAGATGATCCCCACGCCCAGCCCCAGCGACACATAGGACTTGATCACGTCGGAATCGAGCGCGGTCAACGCGATCTCGGGGTCGAGGTTGCGCGCGGCGAAGGCGCGGTCGACCGCGGTTCTGCCCGCGAACGTGGGATCGTAGGTGACGATCGTATAGGCGGCGATCGCCTCGAGTGTCAGCGGCTTCACCTTCTCGAGCGGGTGCTTCGCGGGCACCACCACGCAGTGATGCCACTGGTAGCACGGCAGCGTCACCAGCTCCGAGTATTCGTCGAGCGCCTCGGTGGCGATCGCGAGATCGGCTTCGCCCGACGCGACCATGCGCGCGAGCTGGTGCGGGTTTCCCTGCAGGAGCTTCAGCTTCACCGCAGGGAAGCGCTTCTTGAACGCCGTCACGATCGGCGGCAGCGCGTAGCGCGCCTGCGTGTGCGTGACGCCCACCGCGAGGCTGCCCTTGGCGTGGTGCGCGAACTCTTCTCCCACGGCTTTCAGGTTGGCGATCTCGGCGAGGATCCGGTCGATCGCGGCGACGATCTCGCGCCCCGCATCGGTGATCGCGGTGAAGCGCCTTCCCTGGCGAACGAAGATCGCGGTGCCGAGCTCCTCCTCGAGGCCGCGGATCTGCTTCGAGACGCCGGGCTGCGACGTGTGCAGCGCCTCGGCCGCCTCGGAGACGTTCAGGTTGCGGCGGGCGACTTCGGTGACATA
>JBGOST010000291.1:0-4141 GCA_041476125.1 Usitatibacter sp.
CCCTGGGCGAGAAACGGCAGGAGCTCGGCGCCGTGGAGCATGCGGTCGCCGGCATGGAGCGCCGCCACGCGCTTCATCACGTTCTCGAGCTCGCGCACGTTTCCCGGCCAGCCGTACGACAACAGGATGCTCTCGGCATCGGTCGCGATCTGCGGGCCCTCGAGCCCGCCGTAGAACGCGAGGACGTGGCGCGCGAGCGGCACGATGTCCTCGCGGCGCTCGCGCAGCGAAGGCAGTCGGATCTCGATCTCGTTGAGGCGAAAAAACAGGTCGCGGCGGAATGCCCGCTCCCCCTCGCCGCTGCGCAGATCGCGATTGGTGGCCGCGATCACGCGCACGTCGGCCCGGCGCACCTGGGTCTCGCCCAGCCGCAGGTACTCGCCGCTCTCGAGGAAGCGCAGCAGAGTCACCTGCACGTCGTGCGGCAGCTCGCCCACTTCGTCCAGGAACAGCGTCCCGCCGTGGGCGGCCTCGACGAGCCCGGCGCCCTCGGCGTGCGCGCCGGTAAAGGCGCCCTTGCGATGGCCGAAGAGCTGGGACAGGGCCAGGTCGGCCCGCAGCGCGCCGCAGTTGACCGCGAAGAAGGGGCGCGGCGCGCGCGTTGAAAGCGCATGGATGGTGCGCGCGATGAGTTCCTTGCCCGTGCCGGTCTCGCCCGTGATGAGCACCGAGAGCTCAGTGTTCGCGGCGCGGCGCGCCATGGTCTCCACGACGCGCATCGCGTGCGAAGCGGCGACCAGGCTCGGAGCGCGGTGGCGCCGACCGAGCAGCGACGCGGGACGCGCCGGGGCGGGCTCGGCGGCGGGGCCGGTCATTCTGTGGAGTTCGGACTCGGCCTGCTCGAGCCAGAACAGCGTCGACAACTCCGCGAACAGCGAGATCGCGCGGTAGAAGTGGCGGCGCGCCTCGAGCGGATCGTCCGTCGCGCGGCCGAGCAGCATCTGGGTGCGTCCCAGCTCGAGGCGCTCGCGGCAGTCGGTGAGCAGCGTCACGGCGATTTTCCAACTCTGAACCGCCTCGTCGCGGCGCCCGCGCGCCCACGCGATCTCGCCCCCGACGCGATGGGTGATCGCATGCTCGAGACGATCGTCGGTGCGCCGCGCCAGCCGGCGCGACCGCTCGCAGGCCTGCTCGGACTCGTCGAGCCTCTGGACCACGCACAACGCCTCGGCACGGCGGCGCTCGAGCTCGACGATCAGGTCGCCCTCGGGCGCGACGCGCTCGGCGAGGTTGATCGCCTCGTGATAGCGCGCCAGCGCGCTCTCGGGGCGGCCGCGGTCGAAGTCGAGCTCGCCCAGAAACTCGAGCGCCAGCACTTCCTCACGCGGCGCATCGTGGGAGCGCGCCCGGTCGAGCGCGGCGAGCAGCGCCGTCTCGGCGTCCACGAAGCGGCGCTCGAGCCGCGCGATGTTGCCGCGGCCGATCGCCACATGGGTCAGGTGCAGGTGATCCGCGATTTGAAGGAATACTTCCTCCGCGCCGCGGTAACACTCGTCCGCGCGCGTCCAGTCGCCGCTCTTCTGGTAGACGATCCCCAGATTCATGAGCGCCGGACCCGTCTCGGCGAAGCGCGCGAGGCGGCGCAGGCTGTCGAGCGCCCCGGACAGATGCGCGATCGCCGCGTCCCATTCGCACAGGTTCTTGTGGATGAGGCCGAGGTTGATGCGCACGCGCGACGCGCTCAATTCGTCGCCCATCTGCCGGAACAGCACGAGCGACTGCTCGTACTGATCGCGCGCGCGAACGACGTCGCCCTCGCGGTAGGCGGTGCGCCCGAGATGGTTGAGCGCCGCGGCCGAGAGCGAGAGATCGGCGCACTCGTTGGCCAGCGCGAGTGCCCGCGCGGCGTGCTCGCCGCCGTCGGCCAGCCGGCTCAGCCCGAACAGCGCGTCCGCGCACTGCAAATGGATCCGCGCGCGGATCGGGAGCGACTCGATCGCCGATTCGCTGCGGAGCAGGTCGCGGCACTGTGCGAGCGCCGCCTGGCAGTCGCCTTGGGCCAGGCGGCACGCCACTGCCTTGCTCTCCAGTGCCGCGCGGCGCGTCGCGGACAGCGTCCGCGCCGCGGGCAGCGAGAGCAGGCGCTCGATGGTCTCGAGAGCGGGCATGTAGCTGTCGGCTTGCAGATAGAGGTCCGCGAGCATCTCCAGCTCGGAGATGGCTGCGGGTCTCGCCTTTTCCGAAGCTACCGCGAGACGCCCTTCGAGATGCGCGATGCGATTCGAGTCGTAGCTCGACACGCCGAAACTCCGGTCACGTTTCTACCCCGTTCGACAGATCGCCTAGAAGCGCACGTACCACACGCCCAGGCTCTGAAGAACGATACGGAGACGCCACATCATGACGCTCTCCAACGGCACGCTGTCACCCACAGCACGCGAGGTGGAGACACTCGAAGCGGGCAGCGCCGCGCCACGCGGCACCGACCCCTTGACCGAGGGAACCGGAATGTCCGGATCGCCCGCGGTCGGGTCCCCCGGGGCCCCAGGAGGCAAGCTTCCACCCGATCCATCGCCCGTCTTCATGTCGGCGATCGAAATCGCGGACATGGAGGCGATGGATCCGAAGCAGAGGCTCAACGCCAGGATGAAGGTGCACCACCGATTCGTCACGAATCGAGGCATGACTTCCCTTCCTATCCCAGTTGATGCACGGGGACGTTCGCGACGCCCCCTAAAACGCGCGAAGGCATCGGCCATTCCAAGCTAGGGGGGAGCGGATCTGGATACGGGGTGATGCTCCCCTGGCCCTGGCAAGCCGAAGCCCGATCGCACTTCAAGGCTATTCCTGTGTGAGGAGCGGGGTCAAGACCCATTTGGGGTCGCCCCCCGCCCGGGGCCTCGCACCGCGAGGAGTGGATTCCCCCGGCAGGCGGACCCGTGTGCGGGAGGAAGTCCGGCGCGAGTCCGAGCCCGACCTGCGCGCGGGCGTCGGCCGGGCCGACACGCGCCGCCCGGGGAGGCGTTTCCCCTACCGTCGCTTGAGCTTGGGACCGCCGGCGGCATCCTCGACGAGAACACCGCGCTCGGCGAGCTGCGCCCGGAGGGCATCGGCGGCCTTCCAGTCTCGCGACTTGCGCGCCTGCTCGCGCTGCTCGACCAGGGCGAGGATGCCATCCTCCCAGGCCTCGCCGGCCGGCGCCCTCCAGAACAGGCCGATCACCTGTCCCAGCCCGAGCAGGGCGCGCGCGGCGGCCCGCGCCTCGCCGCCGAGCCCCTCGTCGAGCGCGCGGTTGACCTCGCGGGCGAGGTCGAAGAGATGGCCCAGCGCCTTCGCCGTGTTGAAATCGTCGTCCATCGCCTCGTGGAACAGGCGATCGGCCGCGCTCACCGCCTCGCCCAGCGCGCCGCCCGGCGCCCCCCCCTCCGCCGGGTTCCAGGCTTCGGCGCGCTCGAGCGGCGTGCGCAGCCGCTGATAGGCGACGCCGGCCTCGGTGAGGCGCTCCATGGTGAAGTCGATGGGGCTGCGGTAGTGGGTGGAGAGCAGGTAGTAGCGCACCACCTCGGGATCCACCTGGGCGAGGATGTCGTCGGTGAAGAACAGGTTGCCCGTGCTCTTCGACATCTTCTCGCCGCCCAGGTTGACCATGCCGTTCTCGGTCCAGAAGTTGGCGAACGGCTTTCCGGTCGCGCCCTCGCTCTGCGCGATCTCGTTCTCGTGGTGCGGGAAGATCAGATCCTGGCCCCCGCCGTGGATGTCGAGGGTCTCTCCGAGATACTTCATGGCCATCGCCGAGCACTCGATGTGCCAGCCGGGCCGCCCCGGCCCCCACGGCGAATCCCATGCCGGCTCCCCGGGCTTGGCGCCCTTCCACAAGGCGAAATCGAGTGGGTCGCGCTTGACCTCTCCCACCTCGATCCGCGCCCCGGACTTCATGTCGTCCACCGAGCGGCCCGACAGCTTGCCGTAGTCGGCCTTCTTGCGGACCTCGTAGTACACGTCGCCCGAGGCGGCGTACGCGAAGCCGCGCTCGATCAGCGTCGCGATCATCGCGAGGATCTCGGGGATGTGCTGCGTCGCGCGCGGGTAGTGGGTCGCCCGCATGATGTTGTGGAGATCGGCGAAGCGCAAGTAGGCCTCGATATTGCGCTCGCTCACCGATTCCCACGCGACGCCCTCGCGGTTGGCGCGATCGATGATC
>JBGOST010000292.1:0-4135 GCA_041476125.1 Usitatibacter sp.
AAGCTTTCGGCATAAATCTTGTAGATGTCCTCGGTGCCTGAAGGGCGTGCCGCGAACCAGGCACTTTCGGCTTCGACTTTTATGCCGTCGAGCGGCGCGCGGTTGCCGGGTGCATGCGTGAGCACGCGCAGCACGGGCTCGTCCGCAAGCTCGGTAAACCGCACCTGCTCCGCCGAAAGGCGCTTCAACATCCGCTTCTGGGCGGGAGTGGCGGGTGCGTCCTTCCGCGCGTAGGAAGGCATTCCGAGCTCGGCGGTGAGCTCGCGATAGATTTCGCCAGGATCGCGGCCAATACGCGCGGTGATTTCCGCTGCGAGCAACGCCGCGGCGATGCCGTCCTTGTCGGTCGTCCACACAGTGCCGTCACGCCGTAGGAAAGAAGCACCGGCACTCTCTTCGCCCGCAAAGGCGAGAGAAGCATCGAGGAGCCCGTCCACAAACCACTTGAATCCGACCGGTACTTCGTGCAGCTCTCGCCCGAGCTTGGCGGCGACACGATCGATCATTCGGCTGCTCACCATCGTCTTGCCCACCGCCGCGCGCGAGCTCCATTGCGGCCGATGCGCGAAGAGATAGAAGATCGCGACTGCGAGATAGTCGTTCGCGGGAAGGAGCCCCGCACCCGGTGTCACGATCCCATGCCGGTCGTGATCGGTATCGCACGCAAACGCGATGCGGTAACGGTCCTTGAGCGCGATCAGGCTGCGCATCGCGTACGAGGACGATGGATCCATCCGGATCCGCCCATCCCAGTCCACACTCATGAAGCCGAACGTAGGATCGACGGTCTCGTTCACCGGCGTAAGGTCGAGGCGAAAGCGCTCGGCGATGCGCCTCCAGTAGTGGACACCCGCGCCGCCGAGAGGATCGACGCCCAGCGCGATGTTCGCAGCGCGTATGACGTCGAAGTCGATGACGCTCGCGAGGTCGCTCGTGTAGGCGTCGAGAAAGTCGTGGCGATGGGTCGTGGGCGCGGCCAGGGCCTGGTCATAGGAAACGCGGTGTACTCCGCGCAGCCCGCGCTCGAGGTACTCGTTCGCCTTCGTCTCGATCCACTGCGTGACGGCCGTCCCGGCCGGACCGCCGTGCGGCGGGTTGTACTTGAATCCGCCGTCCCCGGGCGGATTGTGCGAGGGCGTGATGACGACGCCGTCGGCGAAGCCGCTCGTGCGGCCGCGGTTGTACGTGAGAATCGCGTGCGAGATGGCGGGTGTCGGGGTGTATTCGTCCTCGGCGGCGATCATGGCTTCCACTTCATTCGCGGCAAGCACCTCGAGGGCGGTTGCAAATGCCGGCACCGACAGCGCGTGCGTGTCGATGCCTAAAAACAGCGGACCCTCGGCCTTCTGCTGCGTACGATAGTCGCAGATCGCCTGGGTGATCGCGACGACGTGCGATTCGTTGAACGACTTGTCGAACGCAGTGCCGCGATGACCCGAGGTGCCGAACTGGACGCGTTGCCGCGGCACAGACGGGTCCGGGCGCTGCGCATAGTACGCCGTGACGAGCCGCGGCACGTTGAGGCGCATCGAGGCGGGGACCGGCTGCCCGGCAAGGGGGCTCACGGGCATGCCAGACTGGCGCATCCGCGAACGGGCTCGTGTAGTCACGCCGGCGAGCGGCGCCAGCTTGGAAGAAAGGCCGGAGTGTCCGCCGCGTATCTGCGATAAGCCTCGCCGAATCGCGCCTCGGCTTCGCGTTCCTCGAATCGCGCGAGGCGCACGTACATGAAGACCAGGATCGGGAACATGGCGAGCGTGAGGATCGTGGGCCACTGCAGCAGGAAGCCGAACAGGATCAGCACGAAGCCCGCGTATTGCGGATGGCGCATGCGCGCGTAGGGCCCTTCGGTCGCCAGCTTTCCGGCGCGCTGCGCTTCGTAGAGGACCTGCCATGCGCGGTACAAGAGGACGAACCCGGCGGCGATGAAAAGGTTGCTCGCGACATGGAACGGGCCGAAGTGCGGGTTGACCCGCCAGCCGACGAGCGTCTCAAGTAGGTGTCCCGCATCGTGGGACAGGAAGTCGACGCCGGGGTAGCGCGTCTGCAGCCAGCCGGACAGGAGATAGATCGTGAGCGGGAACCCGTACATCTCCGCGAACAGCGCCACGATGAAAGCCGAAAAGGCGCCGAAGGTGCGCCAATCCCGGGGCGAGGCCGGTTTGGCGAAGCTCATCGCGAAGAAGATGAATATCGCGGAGTTGATGACGACGAGGGACCACAGGCCGTAGGCGGGAGCGTTGTCCATGTTCATTCCTTCCAAGCGCGAGATTTCTCCGAAGGCGACTCATTACCGGCTGAGCCGCCGTGACCGCCGTGGTCCCCGTGCCCGCCGTGTCCACCGTGCATGAACATGTGGAGCAGGGGGCATGCAAGAATGATGAGAAAGGGCAAGGCGCCCAGGAAGTGAGCGCGATGCTCTGAGATGAGATACAGCGCCGCGATGATGGCGAAGATCCAGAAGACCCATCGGCCGCGGCGCAGGAATCGGTCGGCGCCGCCCCCGGCCGGGTCGTGGCCATGGGTATGGGTGACATGCTCATGGTTTGTCATGGCTGTTCTCCTTAGGAAGGCTATCGATTCCTGTAGTCGACCTCGGCCGCGACCGGCGACCGGACGCCCGGTCGCACGACTTCGATGCGGATGCGGTACGGCCCGGCCGCGATTGTGAAGGGTGCATCTGGCCATCCGCGTGTTCGGGCGGGAGCGAAGACACTTGCTCGGCCGAAGCGATACCGATGCGGAAGACGATTCCACCGGACGTCTTTTCACCGGGCACCTGCGCCCAGCCGTTCGCGGCCAAGAGCAGGAGGGCCATGAGCGCCGTGCGTGAAAGGTCCAGGATTTCGGTTCTCATGGGAAGCTCCTTTCTCCAGTGAAAACGATGCGGTGCGACTCGATGCCGTGACAGACTGCGGCGGCGGATGCTAACGTTCGACTCCTCGACATGGCTGCCGAAAGGTGAAGACACTTTCCCGCGCATTCAAGATCGCGCTGCGTATCGGCGGATATCTCGCGTGGCTCGCCGCATGGAAGCTGGGATTCGGCGGCAAGGGCTCGCCCTCGCGCCGCTTCGCCATGCTGCTGGAGGGCCTGGGCACGCCGTTCGTCAAGCTGGGCCAGCACCTGAGTCTTCGCTCGGATCTCTTCCCGCTCGAATTCGTCGCGGCGCTGCAGGATCTGCAGGATCACGTGCGGCCGTTCGATTCGGCCTTGGCGGCGCGCGAGATCGAGGCGGCGCTCGGCCAGCCGCCGGCGGCTCTCTTCGCACGATTCGACGCGGAGCCCTTCGCCGCCGCGTCCATCGCACAGGTGCACGGCGCGCGCACGCGCGACGGGCACGAGGTGATCGTCAAGGTGCGCCGGCCGGACATCGCGGCGCGCGTCGACGAGGACATGCGGCTGCTGATGATGCTGGTGCGCGCGATCTCGCTGGTTTCGCCGACGCTCGCCCGTTACCATGCCGCCGACGTTGTAAAGCAGGTCTGGGACAACCTTCGGCGGGAGCTGGATCTTCGCGAGGAAGCGCGCAGCGTGCGGCGCTTCGCCGAGGCGTTCGCCGGGTCGGCGACCATCATGATCCCGGATGTGATCGACGAGCTCTGCACCGAGGCGGTCATGGTGCAGAAAAGAAGCGGCGGCGCACGCGTGGACCGCGTGAGCGACCCCGTGCAGGGCGCGGTGCTCGCCGGAAACTTCCTCGACGCATACATCCGGCAGTTCTTCACGATGGGCTTCTTCCACGGCGATCCCCATCCCGGCAATCTCTTCGTCATGGCCGATGGGCGCCTGTGCTTCCATGACTTCGGCATCGTGGGCGCGCTCGACCGCCCGACGCGGCAGGCGCTCGCCGCCTTCATGCTCGCGTTTGCGGACCAGGACAGCGACTGGATCATCGATTCGTGGCTCGAGCTGGGGATGCTGGGCGCTTCTTCCGATCGCGAGTCGCTTCGCACCGTCATCGCGGAGATCATGGCGGAATACTCCCGGCGTCCCTTGCGCGAGTGGTCCATGGGCGCGGCCTTCATGCGGCTGGTGAACTCGTCGCGCGACCGCAGCGTGGTGGTGCCGCTCAACCTGCTCGTGCTCGCCCGCACGATCCTGTTGATGGAGGCGACGGTCGGCATGCTCGATG
>JBGOST010000293.1:0-4122 GCA_041476125.1 Usitatibacter sp.
AGCGTCGCCTGCAGCTCGCGCAGCACGCGCGGCAGTTCCCGGCCGGGAACGTGAAACAGCGCCGCGTTGGCGAACACGCCGTCGAAGCGAGTCGCCGGCAGATCGAGACCGAGGAAATCCTGCTCCCAGACCTCGCAGCCGCTATGCGCGCGCGCCATCGCGACGAATTGCTCCGCACCCTCGAGCCCGACCGCCACGTGCCCGAGCGCGGTGAATGCCTCGAGATCGCGTCCCGGCCCACAGCCGAGATCCAGGATCGCGAAGGGCGGCGTACCCTCGATGTGCCGCAGCAGCGCGGCGATGTTCTGGCTGACGTCGTGGCCGCGCGTGCCTTCGCGAAAATCTTCCGCGCGCTTGTTGTAATGCTCGAGCGTGAGAGCCGTTATCTTCTCGAGCTCCTCCCGGGGATGCTTCACCCTAGGAAATCTCCACGGCCTCGCCCACGCGGACGCTTCCCGCCTTCACGGTGACGAGGTTCACGCCGAACATCACGCCGAACTCGCTGCTTTCGCGGTACGTCGCCAGGGTTGCGAGCGGCTCCGGACCCTTCACTTCGCCGCTCGCCTGGTCAGTGGTGGTCACCTGGCACCTTCCGCACGGCTTCACCGCGCGCAGTTGCACATCTGCGATGCGGATCTCGCGCCAGCCATCCTCTGCGTACGGCGCGCTGCCGGAGATCACGAGGTTGGGCCGGAAGCGATTCATCGGCAGGGAGGGATGGCCTCCGGCGAGGAGCCGCGCGTTCAGATCGGCCAGCGAGGCTTGCGTGGTGAGCAGGTACGCGAAGGCATCGGCGAAGCCGACGCGCCGCCCTTCGGGGGCGTAACGGCGGCTGGAGTAGCGCTCCGAGCTCTCGGGCATGTAGACGAGGCGGCAGGCGAGGCCGAGATAATCGGAGAGAAAGCGGTCCGCGGCGGCGGAGGCGGGCACCGCGTCGCACTCGCTGTCCCACACGCGCACGCGCATCGTGGGCGCGTCGGGCGTGTCGAGAGGCACTTCGACGCCAGGCTCATCCGGCGCCGAGAGCGACAGCGCGCCCGAGGCGATCTCGGTCCAGACGGTGGCCATCTTCGGATGCTCGCGCTGCGACAGGAACTCACCGTTGGAATCGACCACCATCCAACGCCGGTCGTGCTCGAGCCCGCGGTCGGTGCAGCGCGACGCCGCCAGGTCGATGCCCTTGAGCCCCTTCACGGGATAGACGTGCAATGTCGACAGCGTGAGGGGCAAGGTCTACCCGCTGGACAACTACGGCGCGGTGCAGGTGGCGAGCACGGCCTCGCCGACTAGGCCTGCTGCACCATCGTCTCGCCGCCGGAGACCTCGAACTTCCCGGGCGCCTCGACGTTGAGCGTTTTCACCACGCCGTTGTCCACCAGCATCGAGAAGCGCTGGCAGCGCATGCCCATGCCGCGCGCGTTCAGGTCGAGCCCGAGGCCGAGCTTCTTGGTGTACTCGGCGCTGCCGTCGCCCATGAAGCGGATCTTGCCGTTGGCCTTCTGGTCGCGCGCCCATGCGCCCATCACGAACGGATCGTTCACCGCGAAGCACCACACTTCGTCGATGCCTTTCGCCTTGAGCTTGTCGAGGTTGTTCAGGTAGCTCGGCACATGCTTGGCGGAGCAGGTCGGGGTGAAGGCCCCGGGCAGGCCGAAGATCGCGATCTTCTTGCCCTTCACCTGGTCTTCGACCTTGAACGTGTTGGGCCCCACGGTGCAGCCGTTGCCCTCGACTTCGATGAACTCCTGGACGGTGCCTTCGGGAAGCCTGTCTCCGGCTCTGATCGTCATAGCTCTCTCCTGGGGTGGGAAATCAGATAGTAGCCGCGCGCCGGAAGCTCGCGAGTGCCAAGCCGGCGGCGACGAACGCGCCGCCCAGCCCGCGGTTCGCGAGCCGCAGGTGCCGCGGATCGCGCATGAGGCGCAGGACTTTCGACGCGAGCGCGGTGTAGCCCAGAGACGATCGCGATCAGGATCACGTTGGCGGCTTGCATGCCCACGCCGTTCCAAAGGCCCAGGCGGAAGCCGTGGTGCAGGCCGCTCGAGATGCTCGAGAAGACGCCCGGTCCCGGCGACAGCGACAGGATGATCGTGGCGATGAAATAGGTGAGCCAGACCGTGAGGTCCATCAACGTCCTCGTTCGATGGCGCGCCTCGCGATCCGGTCGATGAGCGACGGGGCGAGGAGCTTCAACCAAAGTCCTATTTTACCGCGAGCGGTCATCACGACTTCCCGCTCGCGCCGCTCGATCGCCCTGGCGATGATCCGCGCGCACTCCTCGACGCCCATCACCTCGCCTTCCTTCACCGGGCTCACCATGATGGGCTTGCCGTCGGGGCCAGTCGCGTTCTCGCGGATTCCGGTGGCGACGAACCCCGGGTAGATCATCGTGACGGTCACGCCCGATCCCTCGAGCTCGATGCGCAGCGAGTCGAAGAACCCCGTCATCGCGTGCTTGCTCGCGCTGTAGCCGGTGCGCGTCGGCACGCCGGTGCGGCCCGCGAGGCTCGCGACCCCGACGATGCGCCCCCTGGATTCGCGCAGGTGGGGAAGGGCGTGGCGCGTGCAATAGACCGCCCCCATGTAGTTCACCTGCATGATGTGCTCGAGGATCGACATGTCCTCGATGTCCTCGAAGCGCGCCCACATGCTGATCCCGGCGTTGTTCACGAGCGTATCGAGGCGTCCGAACGCGAGCACCGCCCCGGCGATGATCGCCTGGCAGTCCCGCTCGACGGCGACGTCGGCCTTCACGGTGATCACCGATGCGCCCGCCTTGCGGCATTGCTCGGCGGCCCCGTCGAGCTCCTTCTCGTTGCGCGCCGCGAGCACCAGCTTCGCGCCCCGCGCGGCCAGCTGCCGCGCCAGCTCCGCGCCGATGCCCTTGGAGGCGCCCGTGATGACGACGACGTTGTCTTTCATTTGTCGGTCTTCGGGTCGGGAATGTGGTTGAAGGCGATGTGCATCCCGCCGCGGTCGCGCGCCTTGTGGGCGCTGGCGAAGTAGACCGCCTGCTTGCCGAAGCGGGCGTTCAACTTGTCGAGGGTCGAGTAGAGGCTCTTCGCCTTCCCCTCCGCGGCGAAGAGGGAGCCCGTGTGCCCGGCCTCGCTCACGAAGTCGGAATAGGCCATCCCGACCTTGAGGATGGTGCGCCGGTCCTTCGGGCGCCCCGCCCAGAGCTTCTCGAGGACGTGCAGGAAAGCCATCGTGTCCTGCGTGTCCACGAGCCGCATCTCGGCGTCCCAGTGGCTGCCGTCGAGGTACTTGAGGCCGATCGACATGCGCGCGGCGTAGTAGCCCGCCTTGCGCAGGCGCATCGCGGCCTTCTGCGACAGGCGGTTGAGGACCGCGTAGGCGTGCTCGGGATTGCGCGAGTCCGGCCCGAGCACGCTGGAATGCGAGATCGACGAAGTGTTGGTCTCGCGCTCGTGCTGCTCCTCGCCGCGGATGCGGCTGTACATGATGTCGCCGCCGACACCGCCCCAGATCGCGTGCAGCTCGTCGCGGCTCTTGGCGGCGAGATCGCGCACCGTCCTGATGCCGTGGCGGGCGAGGCGCTTCTCCATCTGCGCTCCGATGCCCGATAGCGCGCGCGCATCCAGGTCGAAGAGCCGCTCCGGAAGCTCCGAGCGCTCGATCACGATGAGCCCATCCGGTTTCATCATGTCGGAAGCGGTCTTGGCGATGAACGTGTTGGGGCCGATTCCGATCGAGGTCCGCAGGCACTCGCCGATCTGCGCTCCTAGCTCGGCCTTCACCTTCCTCGCGAGGTCGAGCGCTCTCGCCTTGTCGCGCCAGCGGCCGGTGAGCTCGCAGTCCATCTCGTCGATCGAGAGCACGGCGCGCACCGGAACCACCGAATCGACGACCGCGACGGCGCGATGGTGGTAGTCGATGTAGAGCTCGTGGCGGGCGATGACGAATTCGATTTCCGGGCACAGGCGGCGAGCTTCGGCGACCTTCGTCCCCGTCTTCACCCCGCAGCGCTTCGCCTCGACGCTCGCGGCGATGCACACCGTCGTGTCGGCGAGCATCGGCACGACTCCCAGGGGCTTGCCGCGCAGCCGCGGCTCGGCCTGCTGCTCGACCGAGGCGAAGTAGGAATTGAAGTCGACCAAGAGG
>JBGOST010000294.1:0-4096 GCA_041476125.1 Usitatibacter sp.
GGTCGAGCTTTTCCGAGCGCTGCGATTTCGACTTGGTGCGATAAGCCTCGTTGAGATCGTTCTCGGCGAGAGCGCGGATCTTCTCGTGCAGCGAGGCCTCGGGCAGGTGCGGCTCCCAATCCCAATCGTCCTTGCCGCCTTCGTCGGCGAGCTCGTTGATGGCACGGATGGCCGCCTGCATCTGCTCGTGGCCGAACATGACCGCGCCGAGCATGATCTCCTCGGAGAGCTCGCTGGCTTCCGACTCGACCATCAGCACCGCCTGTTCCGTGCCCGCGACGACCAGGTTCAGCTTCGAGATCTCGAGCTCGGTCTTCGTCGGGTTCAGCACGTACTCACCGTCGATGTAGCCCACGCGCGCCGCACCGATCGGGCCGTCGAATGGAATGCCGGAGAGGGTGACCGCGGCGGAGGCGCCGATCATCGCCGGAACGTCGGAATCGACTTCGGGATTGATCGAGAGCACGGTGGCGATCACCTGCACCTCGTTGTAGAAGCCCGCGGGGAAAAGCGGGCGCAGCGGACGGTCGATGAGGCGCGAGGTGAGGATCTCCTTTTCCGAGGGCCGTCCCTCGCGCTTGAAGAAGCCGCCCGGGATGCGCCCCGCGGCGTAGGTCTTCTCCTGGTAGTCGACGGTGAGGGGAAAGAAGTCCTGCCCGAGCTTCACGTCGCGCCGTCCGACGCAGGTCACGAGAACCACCGTGTCGTCCATGGTGACCAGCACGGCGCCGTCGGCCTGGCGGGCGATCTCTCCGGTTTCGAGCGTGACTTGGTGCTGCCCGAAGGAAAACGTCTTCTTGATCGATTTCACGATGTCATCCTGTTCTTGGCGATTCTCTCGCCGGGTTCCGCGTCACACGAGACGCGAAGGAGTCGATGGGACCGAAGCGAAAAGCCCCGCGGGCGCTCTCCAGGGAGGCGACGCGGGGCCAGGATCGGTGCGTGGTCCTTACTTCCGCAGGCCGAGGCGCTCGATCAACGAGCGGTAACTGTCGACGTTGCTGCGCTTCAAGTAAGCCAGCAGGCTGCGGCGATTGCTCACCATGGTCAGCAGACCCCGGCGAGAATGGAAATCCTTGACGTGCGCCTTGAAGTGATCGGTGAGCATGTTGATGCGCTCGGTGAGGAGCGCCACCTGGACCTCGGGGGAACCGGTGTCGCTTTTCGTGCGCTGGTATTGCGAAAGGATGCGCGCCTTGTCTGCTGTGGTAACGGCCATGGGCAAAATCTCCGTGAACTGCTACTGGTCATGTCGTCGCGATTGAGCCTGCTATTTTAGCCTGTAAGGAGTCACAAACTCAAGCAAATCAGGGGACTTGGCGTGCGCTGTCGCCATGAGGCGAAGCGGGGCGATGCGCCCTTCGCTTTCGCACCGCCCGACGCCCAGAAAGTGGCCCTCCGGCGCGAATACCGCGACCTCCTCCCGCTCCTCGCCACCGCGGCGCCCGACCCAGCGCCCGTGCACGAAATGCTCGGCTTCATCGGCGGTCGCCTCGAAACGCGGCAAGGTGGCCACCAGCACCTCGGCAGGCAGCAGGCGTTCCCGCGCCGCCTCCCGCCCGGCGCCCTCGAGTTCGGCAAAGCTCGACGCGTCGCCGAGCCGAAAGCCACCCACGGCGGTGCGCCGCAGCGCGACCAGGTGTGCGCCGCAGCCGAGCGCCTGCCCGATGTCCTGGGCGAGCGTGCGGATGTACGTTCCCTTGGAGCAGGTGACGCGGATGGCCAGGTCCGCGCCGGAAAGCGCGAGACGCGACAGCTCGAGGATTTCGACCTGCCGTGGGACGCGGGAGACCGTTTCCCCTGCGCGGGCATAGTCATATAGCCGCCGGCCATCGACGTGAATAGCCGAGTGCATCGGGGGCATTTGGGCCTGGATCCCCCTGAATCTTCCCAGAACGTCGTCGATCTGGTCGATATCGACCGCCATCGGCCGGGTTTGAAGCACAGGGCTCTCGGTATCACCCGTGGCGGTCTCCTGCCCCAGCCGGAGGGTGGCTTCATAGGATTTATTCGAATCGATGAGGAATCGCGAAAACTTCGTCGCCTCGCCGAAAACAAGCGGCAGCAGGCCGGTGGCGAAAGGATCGAGGGTGCCGGTGTGACCGGCCTTGAGCGAGCCCAGGATTCGCTTCACCTTGGCGAGGGCGCGCGTCGAAGTGATGCCCGCGGGCTTGTCGAGGAGGAGGACCCCGTCCGGGCCCGCGGAACGATCGACCACCCGGGTCAGCGTCGCGTGCCGCGCGCGCGCCGCCCCCGGGGAGCCTGGGGCTTGACCGCCTCATCGATGAGGCGCGAGAGCCGAACGCCCCGCTCGACGGATTCGTCGTACTCGAAATGCAGCTCCGGCACCGAGCGCGTGCTCATGCGGTGCGCGAGGCTGGAGCGCAGGAAGCCCGAGGCGCGCTGCAGGCCTTCCTGGGCGTCGGCCGCGGCCGATGGGGGACCCAGGACGGTGAAGAAGACCTTGGCGTGCGACTGGTCGCGCGAGATCTCGATGCCGGTGAGGGTCACCATGCCCACGCGGGGATCGCGCAGCTCGAGCCGGATCACTTCGGCGAGGCTGCGCTGGATCTGGTCGGCGATGCGGGCGCGGCGAGGGGCGGTCATCTTGTACGAATCCCCATCCGGCGGGGAATGCGCTCACGCCAGCGTGCGCGCGACCTCGACCACCTCGAAGACTTCGAGCTGGTCACCCACCTGGACGTCGTTGAAGTTCTTCAGGCTCAAGCCGCACTCGAACCCGGCCTTCACCTCGCGCACGTCTTCCTTGAAGCGCTTGAGCGAGTCGAGCTCGCCGGTGTGCACGACAACGCCGCCGCGCAGCAGGCGCACCGAAGCCCCGCGCCTTACCAGGCCTTCGGTCACCATGCAGCCGGCCACCGTGCCGACCTTGGAGATCTTGAATACGTTGCGCACCTCCACCACGCCCAGGACGCTTTCCTTGCGCTCGGGCGCCAGCATGCCGTTGATCGCGGCTTTCACCTCGTCGACCGCGTCGTAGATGATGCTGTAGTAGCGGATGTCCACGCCGGAATTCTCGGCGAGCTTGCGCGCCGCGGCATCGGCGCGCGAATTGAAGCCGATAACCACGGCCTTGGACGCCAACGCGAGGTTGATGTCGGACTCCGTGATGCCGCCCACCGCCGTGTGGACGATGTTGACCTTCACTTCGTCGGTCGAGAGCTTGCCAAGAGCGTGCGCGAGGCCCTCGTAGGAGCCCTGGGCATCGGCCTTGATGATGAGTGCGAGCGTCTTGCCGCCTTCGGCCAGCTGGTCGAACACGTTTTCCAGCTTCGCGGCCTGCTGCTTGGCGAGCTTCACGTCGCGGAACTTGCCCTGGCGGAACAAGGCGATCTCGCGCGCCTTGCGCTCGTCGGTGAGGACGTTGATGTCGTCGCCGGCGCGGGCGACGTCCTGCAGGCCCTGGATCTCCACCGGGATCGAGGGGCCGGCCTCGTTGACCGCCTTCGCGTTCTCGTCGTTCATCGCGCGCACGCGGCCGAACACTGCGCCGGCGAGCACGATGTCGCCCTTCTTGAGCGTTCCCGATTTCACGAGCACCGTCGCCACCGGGCCGCGGCCCTTGTCGAGGCGCGACTCGATCACCACGCCCCGGGCGGGGGCGCGCACCGGCGCCTTGAGCTCGAGCACTTCGGACTGCAGCTGGATCGATTCGAGCAGCTTGTCGATTCCCTGCCCGGTCTTCGCCGAGACTTCGACGAACTGCACGTCGCCGCCGAATTCCTCGGCGACCACGTCGTGGGCGAGCAGCTCCTGCTTCACCCGCTGCGGGTTCGCCTCGGGCTTGTCGATCTTGTTGACGGCGACCACGATCGGCACCTTCGCCGCCTTGGCATGGTTCACCGCTTCGATCGTCTGCGGCATGACGCCATCGTCCGCGGCGACCACCAGCACGACGATGTCGGTGATCTGGCTGCCGCGCGCGCGCATCGCGGTGAAGGCCTCGTGGCCGGGCGTATCGAGGAACGTGATGACGCCACGCGCCGTCTCGACGTGATAAGCGCCGATGTGTTGCGTGATGCCGCCGGCCTCGCCCACCGCGACGCGCGCCTTGCGAATCGCGTCGAGCAGCGAC
>JBGOST010000295.1:0-4094 GCA_041476125.1 Usitatibacter sp.
GGCTCCTTCGCCTGGTCCACCGTCTCGTGCACGAGCAGGATCTGCCCCGCGAGGCGCGCCGGCGCGGTGGTGCTCTGCAGGTAGTTCAGCTTCTTGTTCGGCTCGCGCTGGGCGGCGGGCTTGGAGCAGTTGCCGTACTGGAAATCGTACTCGTATTCGAACTTCACCAGCGCGTAGTCGCCGGTGCGCGTGACCGCGGCCTGCGCCCAGTTCTGCGCGAAGGAGTCGCCCGAATAGCGCAGCAGGTGGTTCCAGATCGCCTCGGTGCCGTCCTTGGGGATCGGGAACGGAATGCCGCCGGAGCAGCCGGTGACGCCGTTGCCTCCCGCGGAGAGCTTCGCCTTGCCTGCGCACTCCTTGGTCTCGTTGTAGTGGCATTGCGGGAACGCCGCGCTGCGGCGCGTCGGATACACGATCATCTTGTAGTCGGAGTATTTCTTCAGCATCGCCACCTGCCCCGGCGAGAGGTTGTCCTTGTAGCGATCCGCGTTCTTGCCGTCGATGGTGAGGGTCGGCTTGTCGTTCGGGTAGGGGTCGGGGTAGTACCCGCCTTCCTTGTAGCCGGCCACGGGCTTGGTGATTCCTCCGTCCCACGCGGGAATGGTGCCGGCGGCGTTGCCGGCTTTCTCCGCGCCCAGCGGTGTCAGCGTCGTGCCGAGCTTCGCCAGGTCGGCCGACGAGAGCTCCGCCGCGGCGGGCAGGGCAAGCGCCGCACCCAGGACGAGTGACAGGCAGGAATTCCTCGAGATGTACTGCATGCGTTTCTCCTCAGGTTTTGTGTACATGGCGGCTCAGAACGAGTAGCTCACGCTGATTGAATAGAAGTCGCGGTCCCTGAGCGGGTTGGCGCTGGAGCACCAGCTTGCGGGTTGGGTCGGCGGGACACCCGACACGTCGGTGCCGCAATACCTGCGCCCGCCGAAGAAACTCGTGAACTGCGTATCGACCACCCATTTGCGCTGGTAGTCCCAGGAAATTCCCACGGAAGCCGATTTCACCCCTTCGTTGAAGTTGGGGCCGGTGCCTTTCACGTCCGAGGTGTAAGCAAAGCGCGGCGCCAGGGTGCCGCCCAGGAAGGCGTTGGCGTACTCGAGGCGCCCGGCAAGACGATAGCCCCACGAAAAGTCGGTGAGGAATCCCTCCGTCTGCAATCCGCCGCCGGCCGTGATCGCGGCAGCGAACGGCGTCGCCGGAAGGTACGTCGCGGGGCCGCTGAACTTCACGTCGCTCGGCAGGTTGTGGAACCAGTTGAACCCCGCCTCGCCGACCAGGACCGCCTGCTCGGAGCCGAACACGTTCGGCCACGACTTCGTGCCGGTGACCTGGAGCTGGCTCATCTTCAGGCGGCGATAGCCCTGCAGGTACGTGTTGCCCGGCACGAGTGCGGCGGCCGTCGCGCCGGTCGGAGCGCCGGGGATCTGCGTGAATCCCGTGATGAGATTGGGCAGGCCCAGTGTGGCGAGGATCAGCTCCGCCGTGGCGTATTGCACGGGAAGGTTGGGACGATAGGAGTATTCGCCCTGAAGCGCTATCCCCGCCGGGCCCGACGTGTTGAAGCTCACTCCATAGAGCTTGATGTCCGAGGGATACTCGGCGAAGTAGGTCGCGGTCCCGTTCTGTGCCGCATTGAGCGGTCCGCCGGTGACGATCGAGGTGGTCGTGGATGACGAGCTCGAAGGGCTGCCGGTGACCGACGAGACGAGCGGAATCCGGCTGTGGTAGTTCATGCCGTAGAAGCCGAGCTCGGTGTTGTTGAGCTCGTGCGCGAGGTAGCGGAATGCGACGCCGTATTGCCCGCTGTTGCTCGGGTTGCGGTCGGCCGCGCGGGGCACCCATACCGAAGCGGCCGGGTCGAACGGCCCGTAAAGGGCGGTCGCGACCGGTCCGGCCCCCGGGGTGGCCAGCGGAATCGGATTGCTCAGGGGGAAATGCTGGTCGTTGCGGCGCCCGAAGGTGACGATCACGCGGTTGGAGTCCTCGGAGACCGTGTCGTTGTTGGAGAAATACGACCCACGCGGATCGAGCCGGTTCTTGTCCCAGTGGGTGAGGTAGAAACCCTCGACCGACACCGCCTTGGTGAGCTCCTGGCTCGCCCAGACGCCGGTGGTCGGGATGAGCGCTTCCTTCACCTCCGAGCCCGGGACGCGGAACTTCGAAAGGTCCGCCGGGTTGATCACGTTGATGCCGTTGGCGATGAAGGTGCTCTCGCCCCAGCTGATCACCTGTCGGCCGACCCTCAAGCGCAGGTTCTTGCCCATGGGCTCGAACGAGGCGTACACGAAGCCGTCGAGGCCGACGTAGTCCTTGCCCAAGCGGTCGCGCCCGGTGGGGCCCAGCTTGTTGCTGTCGTGAAGGTCGAAATCGTAGTACGCGCTGCCGCGTCCGAAGGCGCCGAAGTTGCGGTACTTGAGCTCGACGTCGGTCGTCGCCTTGATGATGTTGGCGAACGCCTTGCGCTTCTCGAAATTCAGGTCGCCGTCATCCTCGTTGGCGGAACGCGACGTTCCGCCGTTCGCGATGCCGATCAGGGCGGGATCGCGACCACCCGCGCGCACGGAGATGCCGTAGCTCAGCGTCGTATCGACGTTCACCTTCAGGCCGTTGTCCATCTCCCACTGCAGGGCCAGGGCAGGTGTGGCGCCCGAGAGGGCGAAGGCAAGCGCGAGCGGCAGTACGGCAGGACGAAAAACGGATCTCATGGGGTGATTCTCCTCTCAGGTTTCGTTCTTGGGATCCGCAAGCGGGGACGGATCCGGTGTTTTCTTGCGGCTATTGTGCATTTATCGCAGCGACTCGAAAAGGCCCGCGGCTCCCATGCCGGTTCCGATGCACATGGTAACCATTCCATAGCGAGCGCCGGTGCGTCGCATTCCATGGACCAAGGTGGCGGTCCGGACCGCGCCCGTGGCGCCCAGCGGGTGTCCCAGGGCGATGGCGCCTCCCTGCGGATTCACCTTCGCCGGATCGAGGCCCAGCTCGCGCACCACGGCGAGCGCCTGGGCCGCGAAGGCCTCGTTCAGCTCGATCCAGTCGAGGGCGTCGGCTTTCACGCCGGCCTGCTTCAGGACCTTGGGGATGGCCTTGATCGGGCCGATTCCCATGACTTCGGGCGGAACACCGGCGACGGCGAAGCTCACGAAGCGTGCCAACGGGGTCACGTTGTATTTCTTGAGGGCGCGCTCGCTCATCAGCACCACCGCGGCGGCGCCATCGGACATCTGCGAGCTGTTGCCCGCGGTGACCGTGCCGCGCGCGGCGAACACCGTGCGCAGCTTGCCGAGCGCCTCGACGCTCGAATCCGGGCGCGGCCCCTCGTCGGTGTCGGCCATCTTCTCGCGCCGGGCGATCTCGCCGGAGGCCAGGTTGGGAGAGGCGGTCTCGATCCGGTAGGGAAGGATTTCCTCCTTGAACGATCCGGCGGCGATCGCCTTCGACGCCTTCTGGTGGCTCGCCACCGCGAAGGCATCCTGGTCCTCGCGCGAAACCTTCCACTGCTGGGCGACCTTCTCCGCCGTGATGCCCATGCCGTAGGCGATCGCCACGTTCTCGTTGCCCTGGAAGACCGCGTCGTTGAGCGCGATCTTGTTGCCCATCATCGGCACCATCGACATCGACTCGGTGCCCGCGGCGATCACGACATCGTCGTCGCCCGTGCGGATGCGATCCGCGGCGAGCGCCACGGCCTGCACCCCCGAGGAGCAGAAGCGGTTGATCGTCATCGCCGGGACCGTGTCCGGCAGCCCGGCGAGCAACACGCCGATGCGCGCGACGTTCATGCCCTGCTCGGCCTCGGGCATGGCGCAGCCGACGATCACGTCGCCGATGTCGTGCGGATCGAGCCCCGGTATCTGCGCGATCACGCCTTTGAGCACGTGGGCGAGCATGTCATCGGGTCGCACGTTCCTGAACATGCCGCGCGGCGCCTTGCCGACGGGCGTGCGGACCGCGGCGACGATATAGGCATCCTGGATCTGTTGTGCCATGGAGATCTCCTGCTCAACGATTGAAGACGAGCCCGAACAGCGTCGGGAGGAATTCGATCGCGATGATGAACGCGACGATGACGAAGACGAGCTTCCTTCCCGAAGGCGCCC
>JBGOST010000296.1:0-4092 GCA_041476125.1 Usitatibacter sp.
AGCACGGGAGGCGCGCGCGTGCAGGGACTCGGGGTGATGGACTTCCTCGAGGACCGCGCGTGGGGAATGCTCGAGGAGTACGTGCCCGAGCTCGTGCCGATCCTGCGCAAGGGGCCGGAAGGCGTCTTCGACTGGATCAAGGACAGGATCACCGGGGCGTTCGAGGCGATGTTCGACAACCTCATGGCGCCGGTGCGCACAATCGCGGGCGCGGGGCGTTGGCTTTCCGGCCAATTCGCGCCGCTGGTCGCATGGATGCAGGATGCCGCGGCGAAGATCGCTCGCAACGATTGCAGCCCGTTCCGCGAGGCCGCGGACAAGATCGAGGCGGTCCTCACCGCATTCATCACGCCCATCGTCGAGAAGATCCGCTGGGTCGCCGACAAGGTGCGTGGCTTCTTCGCGGGAATCTGGGAGAAGTTCGGCGCGCCGGTATGGGACTGGATCAAGAAATTCGCCGGCGAGCAGTGGGCGCAGATCGAGCGCCTCGCCACCTGGGTCTGGGACAAGACGGCGACGGTGCGCGACCTGGGGGCGCGCGCGTGGACCTGGCTGAAGAACAAGATCGGCATCGGCGAAGGCCCGGAAGGGCACAACGGCATCCTGCAGTGGGTGCAACGCAAGGCGGAGGTGGCGTGGGATTGGGTGAAGGCGCGCCTCGAGCCCTACAAGAAGCAGCTCATGGCCGCGGCCGCGGTCATCGGCGGGATCGCGCTGCTCCTGTCTCCGGCGGGACCGGTGCTCATCGTGGGCGGGATCGTCGTGGGCGTCGTGCAGGGCGTGCGCTGGATCAAGGCGAACTGGGGCAAGGGCAACATGATCGTCCAGGCGCGCACGTATCTCGAGAAGACGCTGATCCCGGCCCTCATGGGCCACTTGAACCGCATGACCGCGGCGGTGACGCGCATGGCGGCGTCGCTCAACGGCAAGCTGGGCGAGCTCGCGGCGGGCGCCGGCGCGATCGTAAGCACGGTCGCCGGCTCGGTGCTCAAGTTTGCGGTGAACGCGATGCAGTGGATCGCGGACCAGGCGATCGAGCTGGCGCAGTGGGGCAGCGAGAAGCTCGCGGCGCTTTCGAAATGGATCCAGACCACGTTCACGCGCGTGGTCGCGTTCCTGCAGCCGATGCTCGATTTCCTCGGCGAGCTCGGCAAGCTCTACGCCGACATCCTCTTCCTGCCGGTCATGCTCGCCGGAAAGGCGTGGAACCTGATTCCGTCGTGCATCCGCGATCCGGTGGTCGATTTCGTCGGCCCGCTGATCCTCAAGCAGATCGCGATCTTCCGGGAGCTGGTGAAAGACAACGAGGCGTGGCAGAAGACCAAGGCCGACGTGATGAACATCATCCGGCTGATCTTCAAGAACCGCGACATCGTGGGCGCGATCAAGGCGGTGTTCAACCTGATCCTGCGCGTCTTCAACGTCCCCGTGGACCTGGTGGTCGTCATCGTCAAGAAGGCCGCCAGCGCGTGGGACGCGGTCATGGACAAGCCCATCGCGTTCATCAAGAACGCGGTGCGCGCCGTGGGGCACGGCTTCAAGCTGCTGTGGAAGAACCTCTGGAGCCATCTTGGATTCGGCGTCGAAGGCTGGCTCTTCGGCGAGCTGGCCGACAAGGGCATCAGCGCCCCCAAGAGCTGGACCAATCCGATGGACTTGCTCGGCTTCGTCTTCGACGTGCTGGGCCTGAGCATGAGCCACATCTTCGAGCTGCTGAAGAAGCGCTTCGATCCGAAGAAGGTGGAAAAGCTGCAGGTCTGGTACGGGCGCATCACGAAAGTGTGGCAATGGGTGAAGGAGATCATCGACACGTCGAAGTCTCCCGGGGAAGTGACGGCCGGGCTCATCGACAAGGCCAAGGGCTTCGGCAAGTCGATCCTCGAAAGTGTCGTGACCTGGATCGTGGAGAAGGTGGGCACCGAGCTGGCGATCATCGCGACCGCGGCCGCCGCGTCCGCGGGGCTGTCGGAGGTCATCGACATCGCGCGGCGCATCTACAAGGCGATCGTCACCGCCATCCGCTGGATGCGCAAGATCCTCGAGATGGTAAACAACGTTCTCGACAGCGTGCTGGAGATTGCGGCGGGCGCCATCGAAGGGGCGGGCGAGAAGCTCGAAGCGGCGATGCACAAGGCCATGCCGGTCGTGATCAGTTTCCTCGGCGACCAGGTGGGCCTCGGCGGTATCGGCGAGAAGATGCGCGAACTGGTGGACAAGCTGCGCGCGAAGGTGGACGAGGCCCTGCTGTGGCTCATCGACAAGATCAAGGCGGCGATCGAAGCGATTCTTGCAGGCATCAAGTCGGTGGTGGGAGCGGTCATGAAGTGGTGGAAGCAGAAGTTCGGCTTCACCACCAAGGATGGCGCGGCCCACGAGATTTCACTCACTGGGCAACCGCCCGACCTGGGCGTGGTAGTTGAAAGCAAACGCACCTACCTCGGAGAGCTGGTCGGGCTTATCAAGGGAGCCGCGGACAAGAAAGAGGCAGAAGCCAAGCAGCGGGAAATCTCCAAGCTGATCAGCGATGGCAAGGACGCGAAGGACGAGGATGCCATGAACAAGATCTCCCAGGCGATGGGCACGAAGCTCGCTGAAATGGGGGATCTTCTGATCAAGTCCGGTGTGCTCGACAAAGTCGTCCTGCCCGCGCCGGAATACAAGTTCGAAACCGATGACGGAAGGGCCTCCAAGGCGACGGTAAAGAACCTTTCGGCGGTCCGGCCTTGGGGTTCGACGCCGGGCTCCGCCAACCCGCCCGGATGGGAATACGTCCAGACCATCGGCGCCACCAAGAAGGGTGCGGGCTTCCGAAGGCTCCATCTCATCAACGACCGGTTCGGCGGCCCTGGAATCAACTCCAATCTCGCAGTCGCCGGGAAGACCGACAACGAACACCACCTCTACTGGGTCGAGAACAAGATCAAGTTGCTGGTAGGCGACCAGCCGAACGAGAAGGACAAGCCGGCGGTGGCTATTTATGCCGTCAAGGTCAATTACCAGCGTCCCGACACGCCGCTCAAGGTTGGTGGCGTGGTGAAGGCGAGCCTGAAAGACTTTCCAACGAGCTTCGAATGCACCTGGAGCTTCACCAAGGATTGGGGCGACAAGAACGAGAAGTTCGGGGCGGATATCAACGTCCCCTTCGACATGGAGAAGTGGGAACGTGAGCTTACAGACGCAAGCGCATGAGGCGTCGGCGCGCCTAGAGCGCGCGACGCTCGCCTCCTTCAAGGACGCGCATCGCGGCGAATCGATCCTCGTGTGCGGGTGTGGCGAGTCGCTCGAGGAGCTGGCCCATCCCGAGGCGTTCACCACGATCGGCGTGAACGACATCGGGCGGCGCTTCGATCCGGATTACCTGGTCGTGGTCAATCCGCCGAGCCAGTTTTCCGGCGACCGCTTCCGCTACGTGGAGGCGTCGCGGGCCCGGTTCCTCTTCACGCAGCTCGATGGCCTTCGGGTTCCCGGCGCAACGACGGTGCGGTTCAAGCTGGGCACGTACGCAGGCGTCGATTTCGCGAATGGCGACGCGCTGCACTACACGCAGAATTCCCCGTACGTGGGAGTCTGCCTTGCGCTGCACATGGGAGCGCGCCGCATCGGCTTGATCGGAGTCGATTTCACGCAGAACCACTTTTTCGGCAAGACGGGCGTCCATCCCTTGGCCCATCGCCTCGAAGGCATCGACCGGGAATACGCGAGCCTTGCGCGGGCATGCGCCAGCCGGGGCGTGGAGCTCGTCAACCTGAGCGCGAGAAGCCGCCTCGCTTCGCTGCCGAGGGCGAGTCTCGCGGAGTTCGGCGCGCCCCAGGCAAAGCCCGAGCACGCGCCGCAGGTCCTGGCGATGCCGCAGCGGCGCCCGAGAATCTTCTTCGTGAACTACCGTTTCCTGTCTTGCGGCGACGTCTTCACCGACGGGCTGCGCCACGCAGCGGAGCAGCTCGGCATCGCGCACAGCGAGGCCTTGTGGGACGACGCGAACCTGCCGGCCAAAGTGAAGGCCTTCGCTCCCGATCTCCTGTTCGTGGTCCACGGCCGGCGCTTCGCGCAGAAGTGGGGCGACGCCTTCGCCGCGTACAACAGCGCCGTGTG
>JBGOST010000297.1:0-4088 GCA_041476125.1 Usitatibacter sp.
CAGGCCGGCGAGGAACGAGCTGTCGACGACGGACCCCAGTTGCGGGGCGGGCCGCACATCGCTCGCCGCCAGGCGCACGACGTCGGAGACGGCATCGACCACGATGCCGATCACCCGGGAGCCGATGCGCAGGACGATCACCACGGTGAACGCATCGTAGCGCGGATCGGCCATGCCGAACTTCATGCGCAGGTCGATCACCGGGGCGATCGTGCCGCGCAGGTTCATCACGCCCTTGAGGTACGCGGGAGCCGAGGGGATCGGCGTCACCTTCTCGTAGCCGCGGATCTCCTGCACCTTGAGGATGTCGACGCCGTATTCCTCCTGGCCGAGGACGAAGACCAGGACTTCGCGGGTCGCCTCGCGAGGCGCTGAGGGAGCTTGCATCACCTGGGACTCCGGGTTTTCATTTCGCGCATTGCGCCTTTAGAAGAGGGTCACGTTCTTGCCGGCAAGGAGCTCGGCAAGCGCGCCTTCGGCGGCGACCAACCTTTCGGCCATGGTGGTGAGGAAGGCCGCCTGGAAATGGGCGGTGCATTCGGGCGAGGCGAGCCACAGGACGTCGGGGTCGAATTCGATCACGGTGCAGTCGGTGACCGCGGTGAGCGTGCTGAAGCGCTTCGCCGCCGAGCGGCGCAGGAAAGAGGTCTCGGCGAGGCATTCGCCCGCGCCACGGATGGCAAGCAGCGTTCCCTGGCGGCTGATGCGCATCTGTCCGCGCACCAGCACGAAGAAGGAATAGCCGGGGTCGTCCTCGCCCACCAGGTGCGTGCCCGCGCGCAGGTCGAATCGGCGCCCCATGGTCGCGGTCTCGGTGAGCGTGGCCTCGGTGAACTCGCGGAAGAACGGCAGCTTGCGCAGCTGCGCCACGCGCTCGCAGGTGGGAAGCTCGCCCTCGGGCTCGGCGATGGTTCGCAGGTCCGCGGCGAAATCCTCCCAGGCGGGATAGCGCATCGCGGGATCGCGCGCGGTTGCGCGCGCGAAGATCACGTCGAACATCGGCGGCAGGTCGGAACGCGACTCGGACGGCGCCGGCAAGTCGCCCATCAGGATGCGCGCGGAGAACGAGGCCGGCGTGTCGGCCTTGATCGGCAAGCCACCGGTGAGCAGCTTGTAGAGCATGATCCCGAGCGAATACATGTCGGACTTCTTCGACGCCGCCTTGCCCTCGAGCTGCTCGGGGGCCATGTAGGCGGGCGAGCCCACCATCATCTGCCGGGTGGAATCGAACGCGAGGTTGGAGAAGGCCACGCCGAAGTCGGCGACCTTCGCCTCGCCCTCGGCCGACATCAGGATATTCGCGGGTTTGAGGTCGCGGTGGATCACGCCGTGGGCGTTGGCGTACGAGAGCGCGTCGCAGCAGCTTTCCACCAGGTGGGCCACGCGGCGGGGCTCCAGCAGGCCCTCGGGCACGCAGTGGCGGTCGAGGCTTCCCTCCTTCGCGTACTCCATCACGATGTAGGCGCGCTCGTCGTCGAACGCGGCGTCGTACACCTGGGTGATGCCGGGATGGGTAAGCCGCTTCGCGAGCAGCGTCTCCTTGAGGAAGAGCGAGCGGAAGACCTTGCGGTCCTCTTCGTCGAGGTGCGTGGAATCGTAGACCTTGATCGCCACGTCGCGCGGGGGGAAAAGCTCGCGGCCCAGGTAGATGGTCGCCGACTGCCCGCGGCCGAGCACGCCCCGGATCTCGTAGGAGCCGATGCGTGCGGGCACCTTCCCGGGCGGTGATCCCGGCGGGATCGAGGTCGTCAGGCTCACAGGCGCTCCTCGCGGATGCGCTTCATCAAGTGATCGACGTCGAGGAGCAGGATGCTCGACGCATCGTCGCCCGCCTCGGAGCCGCGGCGCGTGCCGATTCCGACGAGTGCCGCGCCGATGGTCCGCTCCCCCAGCTCCGGAGCGGGCAGGATCTCGTCGTCGGCGAGCGCGATCACGTCCGAGACCGCCCCCACGATCAGCCCGACGAGGCGATGGCCGACGTTCAGCACGATGGCGCTCGCGCCTTCGAGCTCGAGGGGCGCGGGAAAGCCGAACATGAGTCCCAGGTCGACGACCGGCACGATCGCGCCGCGCAGGTTGATGACGCCGCGCAGGAACGGCACCACCCGCGGCACGCGCGTGACCTTGTCGATCTCGCGGATCTCCTGGACCTGGAGGATGTCGATGCCGTAGGTTTCCTCGCCGAGCCGGCAGGTGAGGAACTCGCGGCGCGCGCGCTCGGCGCCGCCGACGCCGGCATCCAGGGCGAGGGGCGCGTTCACCGGGTCACCTCTTTCGCCAGCCGCGCCAGCGCGCGATCGCGCAGGCGGGCGAGCGGAACCACTTCATGCACCGCGTCGAGCTCGATCGCCTCGCGCGGCATGCCGAAGATGACCGACGAAGCCTCGTCCTGCGCGATGTTCCAGGCGCCGGCCTTCTTCATCTCGAGCATTCCCCGCGCGCCGTCGCGGCCCATGCCGGTCATGATCACGCCGATCGTGTCGGCGCCGACGAACTTCGCCGCCGACAGGAAAAGGAAATCCACCGACGGGCGGTGCAGGTTCATCGGCGGCTCGGTGGAAAGCTTCGCCAGCAGCTGGCCCGCATCGCGCTTCACCCACAAGTGCTTGCCGCCCGGCGCCACGTAAGCGTGCCCGGGCAGGATCGGGTCGTTGTGCTCGGCTTCCTTCACGGTAATCTGGCACAGGCCGTTCAGGCGCTCGGCGAACATGCGCGTGAAGTTCTCGGGCATGTGCTGCACGATGAGGATGCCAGGGCAATCGGGCGGCATGCCGACGAGGAAATCGCGGATCGCCTCGGTACCGCCGGTTGACGCCCCGACCACGATGAGGCGGTCCGAGGTCTTCACGCCGTGCGGGACCGGGCGCTTTATCACCGGCGGCATGGTCGCCTCGACCAGCTCCGCGTCGGTCTGGCGCCGCGGCGGCTTCAGGCGCGCGCTCTTGGCCGCGCGGATCTTGTCGGCGATCATCCGCCCGTAGTCGTCGGGGGTCTGCTCGTTCAGCTTCGGCTTGGTCACGAACTCCACCGCGCCCAGCTCGAGCGCGCGGAAGGTGATCTCCGAGCCCCTCTCGGTGAACGACGAGATCATCACCACCGGCGTGGGGCGCGCGCGCATCAGCTTGTCGAGGAACTCGAGGCCGTTCATCTTCGGCATCTCGACGTCGAGCGTGATCACGTCGGGATTGAGACTCTTGATCATGTCGCGCGCCTCGAACGCGTCGGCCGCCGCGCCCACGACCTGGATGTCGGGTTGTTCCTTGAGGATGTCGGTGAGGACGTCGCGGATCATGCGCGAGTCGTCGACGATAAGTACGCGGATCACGTGTTATGCCTCGTCTTTGAACAGTTCCGCGCCGCCCTGGACCGGGGCGTGGAAGAGCTTCGCGCCGTAGTCGCGCTCGCGCAGCACGATGGTGTCGTTGTTGACCTTGCGCAGGCGCTTGACCATCACCTTGCCGCTGCGCGGGAAGAAATAGATCTTGCGCGGCCAGACGTCGAGCAGGTCGCGCGCGGCGATGGGAATGCGCTCGAGGTTCAGGTATTCGACGATGAATTCCGCGTTCTGCTGCCCGACATTCGACAGCATGAAGCCCTGCAGCACGTTGCCGCCGCCGAACACCTTCGCCTCGAGGCGGTCGCGCCGGCCGCCGAGCTTGAGGATCTGGTTGATGAGCAGCTCCATCGCGTGCACGCCGTAGCGCCCGCCTGCGCTGATGTTGCCGTGCGCGCCGACGAGCTTGCCTTCGTCGGGGAGCATGAAGTGGTTCATCCCGCCGATCCCCGACTCGCGGTCGCGCAGGCACGCCGAGACGCACGAGCCCAGCACCGTGACGAGCGCCATGTCCTTGTTGGTCGCGTAGTACTCGCCGGGGAGGATCTTCGCCGTCTCGACCTTGAAGTGCGGGTCGAAATAGCGGTTCGGCTGGTCGTCGCGCAGGGGATCGTCGTCGCGCATCACGCGCCCCTCCCCGGCTCGGCGAGCTGGTACACCGTCTGTCCGCGCAGGCGGAAGTGGCGGCCCTGGTCGAGGAGACTCTCGGCGTGGCCCGCGAAGAAGAGGCCGGCGGGCTTCAGGAGCTGCGCGA
>JBGOST010000298.1:0-4082 GCA_041476125.1 Usitatibacter sp.
AGCCTCACGCCGCCCGAGTCGATCCTGCGCTCGATGCAGGCGCAGATCACCGCCGAGCGCGAGAAGCGCGCCGTGATCGCGACTTCCGAGGGCAAGCGCCAGCAGGAGATCAACATCGCCGACGGCCAGCGCCAGGCGGCGATCCTCGAATCCGAGGGCCAGAAGCAGGCGCAGATCAACAAGGCCGCTGGCGAAGCCCAGGCGATCGAGCTGGTGGCTAACGCGAACGCGAACGCGGTGCGCGCCGTGGCCGCGGCCATCGGGGCGCCCGGCGGGATGAGTGCCGCGAACCTCAAGATCGCGGAGAAATACGTCGCGGCCTTCGAGAATCTGGCCAAGACCAGCAACACGCTCATCATTCCGAGCAACCTCTCCGACGTGGCAGGCCTGGTGGCGAGCGCCATGACGGTGCTCGACCGCTCGAAGATTGGCGAGGCCGCCGCTAAATAACCAAGACGGGGAACGCAGATGAACGCAGATGACCCCCTTCTCGCGCTGGCGCGGGTAAAGACCCCTAAATCGCAGAGAGCATTGCCTTAGGGGGTTTTATCCGCAGCAGCGCAAAGAGTCAGTCATCTGCGTTCATCGGCGGCAAGTTGGTCATCTGCGTTCATCTGCGTTCCCCGCATTAGTCTTTCAAACAGAAACTCAAATGGCAGATAGGGAATTCGGATTCGAGACGCTGTGCCTGCATGCGGGGCAGATCCCGGACGCGCAGACCGGCTCCCGGGCCGTGCCGCTGTACCAGACGACCTCGTACGTCTTCGAGAGCGCCGACCACGCCGCGAGCCTTTTCAACCTGCAGACGTTCGGCAACGTCTACACGAGGTTGTCGAATCCCACGACGGCCGTCTTCGAGGAGCGCGTCGCCGCCATCGAGAACGGGCGCGCCGCCGTAGCCACCGCTTCGGGCCAGGCCGCGGAGATGGTCGCGTTCCTCAACATCCTCGAGAACGGCGACCACGTGGTGTCTTCCGCGAAGGTCTACGGCGGCACCAACACGATGCTGTCGGTGAATTTCAAGAAGCTGGGGATCGACTCCACGCTGGTCGACCCCGACGATCCCGGGAATTTCAGGCGCGCGCTCAAGCCCAACACCAAGGCGATCTTCTCGGAGACCCTCGGCAATCCCGCGATCAATATCGTCGATCTCGCAGCCGTTGCGGCGATCGCGCGCGAGGCGGGCATTCCCTTCATCGTCGACAACACCGCCGCCTCGCCCTACCTCTGCCAGCCGATCGCCCACGGCGCCGACATCGTGGTGCACTCGGCCACCAAGTACCTCGGCGGACACGGCACGACGATGGGCGGGGTCGTGGTCGAGAGCGGAAAGTTTCCCTGGGACAACGGCAAGTTCCCGTCGATGACCGAGCCCTCGGTGGGCTACCACGGCGTGAAGTTCTACGAGACCTTCGGCGACTTCGGCTTCACCATGAAGGCGCGCATGGAGGTGCTGCGAGTGTTCGGGCCCACGCTCTCGCCCTTCAACGCGTGGCTGCTGCTGCAGGGAATCGAGACGCTGCCCGTGCGCATGGAGCGCCACTGCGCCAACGCGATGGCGGTGGCGGATTTCCTCGAGAACCACCCGAAAGTGTCGTGGGTGAACTACCCCGGCCTTGCGCAAAGCCCTTATCACGCGCTCGCCAAGCGCTACATGCCGCGCGGGGCGGGCGCGCTGCTCGCCTTCGGCATCCAGGGCGGCTACGAGGCGGGCGTGAAGTTCATCGAGGCGCTCACCTTCGTGAGCCACCTGGCCAACATCGGCGATGCGAAGTCGCTAGTGATCCATCCCGCCTCCACCACGCACCGGCAGCTCTCCGAGGAGGAGCAGAAGAAAGCGGGCGTTCCACCGGACATGGTGCGGCTCTCGATCGGGCTCGAGAGCATCGACGACATCCTCTGGGACATCGAGAGCGCGCTCGCGAAGGCCTAGCGGGACTGCGGGTCCATCAATTCCGCGGCTTCCTTCGCGGCGAGATCGAGCATCACCGCGTCGATCCACGAGGCGAAGGCCGACACGCGCGCATAGGCCTCCCAGTCCCCTGCATTGCCGACGATCCCGTCGGCATTGGTGTCGTCGGTGGCGTAGCCGATGCCCGCGACGAAGAGTCCCGCGGGCGTCTCGATGTAGGCCGGCGCGCCGCTGTCGCCCGATGTCGCCGCGCCCTGGAGGTCCGACGCATCCTCGGGCTTCTTGATCTGCACGCCGAGCGTAAGCGGCGAGACGCGATCGACGGTGTTGACCGCGGCGCGCTTCTTCCGGTCCCAGCGCTCCTTCGGCAGCGGCTTCTCGCCGATCTTGCCGGTGTAGCCGTGGCCCACGATCACCACCGCCTTGCCGCCTTCATCGCTGCCGCGGTAGAGCGGCGCAGGTGCCACGCCGCGCACGTCCTTGCGCAGGAGGATGAGCGCGATATCGCTCGCCCCGTCCTTCTTCCAGTCGGGGTGGATGAAGAGAGACTGGATCGCGTAGTCGCGCTCCGCGAAGCGCAGCACCGGCAGCGCTTTCATCTCCTGCAGCGCCTTCGCCCTGTGCGCCGCGGTGAGCACCCAGCGCGAGGCGATGAGAACCCCCTCGCCATCGGGCGCGTTGAGCAGCACCGACGAGGTGTAGCGCGTGGCCATCTCGAGGTACTCCGCGTCGTCGCGGTCGGCGCGGATGAGGATCGCTTCGGCGGGAGCGGAGCAAAGCGCGGCAGCGAGCGGGAGGAGAAAACGGGCAAGTTGCACGGCGCGAGTGTATCCGAGTAGAATTCAAACGAGCGTTTGAATTGACCGTTTAACCCCGGCGACGTTAAAACCATGCCATCCCGTCCCGCGCGCAAGGCCGTTGCCATCGACGCGACTTCCGCGGACACCAAGACCCGCATCCTCGACGCGGCCGAGCACCTCTTCATGGAGCACGGCTTCGAGGCGACGAGCCTGAGGAGCCTCACTTCGGCGGCGAGCGTCAACCTCGCCGCGGTCAACTACGATTTCGGATCGAAGGAAGAGCTCTTCCAGGCGGTCCTCACGCGCCGCCTCGATCCCATGAACCAGGAGCGCATCGTGCTGCTCGAGAAGGTCGAGCGCGAGGCGCCCGGCCGGCCGCCGTCGTGCGAGAAGATCCTCTTCGCGATGCTGGTCCCGGCGCTCAAGCTCGCCCGCGACGAGAAACGCGGGGGCAAGAACTTCCTGCGGCTGCTGGGCCGCGCGTATGCCGATCCGGCGCCGTTCATCCGCCACTTCCTCTCCGCGCAGTACGCCGAGATGATCGGCCGCTACAAGGAGGCGTTCCTGCGCGCGTTGCCGCACCTTTCGCGCCAGGAGCTCACGTGGCGCCTGCATTTCGTGATGGGCGCGCTTTCCTACACGCTCGCGGGAACCGACGCGCTCAAGCTTTTTTCGCAGGTCACGCTCACCGACCGGGACAACGACGAGCTGCTGCTGCAGCGCCTGGCGCCGTTCCTGGTGGCGGGCCTCAAGGCTCCGGCGCTGGCGGACACGCGCAAACTGGAACTGGTTTCAGGCGATTGACCCTCACCCCCTAGGGTGCTTCCCTCCAGGGAGAGGGTGCACAGGAGAACGACGATGACAACGATCCTCACAATTCTCGCGGCGCTCGGCATTGCCGGGACGCTCGCCTACCATCGCGCCAACGGCCTCGCGTGGTCCATCGGGCTCGCCGCCGGCGCGGCATGGCTCACCTGGGCCACCGGCACTCCTCTCGCCACGCTCACCGTGATCTGGATCGCGGTCGGCCTCTTCGCCGCGCTCTCGGTGCTGAAGCCGGTGCGGCGCACCCTCGCGACCCGCCCGATTTTCGGCATCTACAAGCGCATCCTGCCGCAGATTTCCCAGACTGAGCAGGAAGCGCTCGACGCCGGCAGCATCTGGTGGGACGCCGATCTTTTCACCGGCAAGCCCGACTGGAAGAAGCTCCTGGGGTACGCCGAGGCGCGCCTCTCGGCCGAGGAGAAGGCGTTCCTCGCCGGTCCCGTGGAGGAGCTCTGCGGCATGCTCCACGAATGGGACATCACCCACGAGCGCATGGACCTTTCGCCCGAAGTGTGGAAGTTCCTCCGCGAGAAGGGCTTCCTCGG
>JBGOST010000299.1:0-4079 GCA_041476125.1 Usitatibacter sp.
AGAAGCTGCGCCGCTTGCCGTCCTTCATGAGGATGTCGATGTACTGCCCGGCGAGGAACTGCAGGCGCTCGCCCGTGGGCAGCTTGAGGTAGAGGACGGCCACGTCCTGCGCCGGCTTTTCCACTTTCTCCACGCGGGCCGGCAGCGTGCGGATCGCGAGATCTTTCGCTCCCGAGAGCTCGCGCACCTCGAACACAATGGCGGTGAGGGGGCGCGTGCAGCAGGTGAGAGCCTTGCCCGCCGCCTTCTCGTTCGGATGCAGCGCGCGCTCCTGGTAGTCGCCGTACGCGAGCTCTCCGGAACGCAGGACGCCCTTGCATGCGCCGCACGCGCCATTGCGGCAGCCGTAGGGCAGGCCGATTCCCTGCCGCAGAGCGCTTTCCAGGATGGTCTCGTCGCGAGCAACGGTGAACGAGTGTCCGCTGGGCTCGAGCCGAACCTCGTGTCCGGACGCTGGGGATTCAGGCAATGGAAGGCTTTCGTTGAGGCGGCGGGAAACGCTTCACCCGGACCTCGCGCGCGCCCGAGGGGGCGACGCGAATTCTACCGCACGGGTCGCGCGGAGCAGCGCTCAGCGCGAGCGGCGGAACTCGCCCTCGATCAGCCTTCCGGTGCGTTCGCGCCGCGCCGCGGGATCGGCGGCGGCCCGCGGACTCGGAAGCAGCAGCAAGGTGAGCGCGATCAGGTCGGAGACGACCCCCGGAAAGATGAGGAACAATCCGGCGATCACGGTGCGGGCGCTGTCGGTGAGCGCCACGATCGAGAATTGGCCCTGCGCGAGCCCGGCCGCGAGGCGGGCCACGAGCGCGAAGCGGGCCTCCTTGATGAGCGCCATGCCCGCGCACGCCGCGAGCACCACCCACGCGAGAACCCACCAACCCAGCGTCTCGCTAAGCCGCACGAGGACGACGGCTTCGAGCAAGGGGAAACCCAGTAAGATCGCAATCAGCAAAAGTCGCATCGCCTGCACCATCTTCCATCGTTGAAACTCGCCGCCCGGCATGGGGGAGCGCCCACTTGGCCGTCATCGCGGTCCTGACAAACCTACCCGACTCCGAGTCCGCTTTCAATCTGGCTCGCGAGCTCGTTCACCTGAGGCTCGCCGCGTGCGTAAACGTTCTCGCCCCGGTGACTTCGTTCTATCGCTGGGAGGGACGCGAAGAGGAGGCGAAGGAAGTTCCGCTCCTCATCAAGTCCACCCGCGAGCGCTATGCAGAGCTCGAGGCGGCCATCCGCAAGCGCCACCCCTACTCGCTTCCGGAAATCGTGTCCTGGCCTGTGGAGCGCGGCCTTCCGGAATACCTGCGCTGGGTGGAACAGGAAACATCCTAACCCGATGAGCGCCCGATCGGTGTTCGGCGCGGTCGGCTTCCTCTCCCTGCTGGCGGGCCTCGGCCTTTGGCTCGGCGCCCGCCCGCCGTTGCCGGTGGAAACAGCCGTCACGCCGGGAGCCCTGTTCGCCGCGAATTTCGTCGATACGCGAGGCCAGCCCCACTCGCTCGGGCAGTTCCAGGGGAAGATCATGGTCGTCAATTTCTGGGCGACGTGGTGCGCCCCCTGCCGGGAGGAAATGCCGGCGTTTGCCCGCCTGCAGTCGCGGTGGGCCGAGCGCAACGTCCAGTTCGTGGGCCTCGCCAACGAGGACCCGCAACGGGTCGAGCGGTTCGGAAGGGATCTGGGCATTCCCTATCCCCTTTGGGTCGGCGGGGACGAGATAGGAGAGCTATCGAAAAGGCTCGGGAATCGCTTGGGCGTGCTTCCCCATACGGTGCTGCTGGATCGTGACGGGCGGGTGCTCGAAAGCAGAGTGGGCCCTGACTCAGAGGCACTTTTGGATGAGCGGTTGCGGGCAATCGTCCCTTAACTTCCATTAATTCCCCCTAATCTCTCCGAAACCCTTTCCATCTGCGTTCGCTGGGGACTGCGTAGGCAGAGCGAAGCTTATTTCATGCCCAACTCGGATCGCTTGGTCCACCTGGCAGGGCCCGAGGGTCCCTAACTTCTGCCAAAACTGGACATCGTGCAGCGACTTGCGGCAAACTCGCCGCCCATGCCCAAGATCCTGGTCATCCACGGCCCCAATTTGAACCTCCTCGGGGATCGCGAGACCCCGCTTTATGGAAAGGACACGCTGGAGGCCATCGACCGGCGCCTCGTCGAGCAGGGCGAGCGCCTGGGCCTCGCCGTGACGAGCTTCCAGAGCAATGCGGAGGCCCCGCTGATCGAGCGGGTCCATGCGGCGAAGACCGACCGGACGGCGTACATCATCATCAATCCCGCCGCCTTCACTCACACCAGCGTGGCGCTGCGGGATGCGCTGGCCGCGGTCCGCATCCCCTTCATCGAGGTCCACCTCTCCAACGTCCATGCCCGGGAGCCTTTCCGCAAGCACTCGTACTTCTCCGACCTCGCCGCGGGGGTCATAACCGGCCTCGGGCCGATGGTTTACGAGCTGGCCCTGGAAGCGGCGGCGCGGTCCCTCGGGGCGAAAAAACCCCGCCCGAAGCGATAGGGACTGCCCATGGACCTGCGCAAGCTGAAGAAGCTGATCGACCTGGTGCAGGAATCCGGGATCGGGGAAATCGAGATCACCGAGGGCGAGGAAAAGGTGCGCATCAGCCGCCAGCCGCCCGCGGGACCGCCGATGGTGATGGCCTCGCCCGGCGTGCAGCCGATGTCCTTCGGCGGGCCTTCGCAGGGAATGCCGGGCCCGGGAGAGGCGGCTGCGCCGCCGGCTCCCGCCGAACCCAAGGGCCACAGCCTCAAATCCCCCATGGTGGGAACGTTCTATCGCGCCCCTTCCCCGGGGGCGCCGTCGTTCGTCGAGGTCGGCCAGACAGTCTCCAAGGGCCAGACGATCTGCATCATCGAGGCGATGAAGCTCTTGAACGAGATCGAGTCCGACGTCTCCGGGACCATCAAGGCGATCCTCGTGGAGAACGGCCAACCCGTCGAGTACGGCCAGCCGCTCTTCGTCATCGAATAACGCCGCAGCATGACCCTCTCCCCAACCCTCTCCCAAGGGAGAGGGAGCGAACGTTGGAAAAGTTTTCGCGATGTTTGAGAAGATTCTGATTGCGAATCGGGGCGAGATTGCGCTACGCATCCAGCGCGCCTGCCGCGAGATGGGCATCAAGACGGTCGCCGTGCATTCGGAGGCCGATGCCGACGCGAAATACGTGATGCTCGCCGACGAATCCGTGTGCATCGGCCCCGCGCCCTCGCGCGACAGCTACCTCAACATCCCGGCCATCATCAGCGCCGCGGAAGTGACCGACGCGCAGGCGATCCACCCCGGCTCCGGTTTCCTTTCCGAGAACGCCGCTTTCGCCGAGCGCGTCGAGAACTCCGGATTCGTCTTCATCGGCCCGCGGGCCGAGTCCATTCGCACGATGGGCGACAAGATCTCCGCCAAGGTCGCGATGAAGAAGGCCGGCATCCCGTGCGTTCCCGGTTCCGACGGCGCGCTGCCGGACGACCCCAAGGAGATCCGGCGCCTCGCCTCGGCGGTCGGCTATCCGGTCATCATCAAGGCCGCGGGCGGGGGCGGGGGCCGCGGCATGCGCGTCGTGCACACCGAGGCCGCGCTCGTGAACGCGGTCACGATGACCAAGACCGAAGCGCAGAACGCGTTCAACAACCCCACCGTCTACCTCGAGAAGTTCCTCGAGAACCCGCGCCACATCGAGATCCAGGTCCTCGCCGACGAGCACAAGCAGGCGATCTACCTCGGCGAGCGCGACTGCTCCATGCAGCGCCGCCACCAGAAGATCATCGAGGAAGGCCCGGCGCCGCTCGTCAAGGCGCGGCTCATCGAGAAGATCGGGGAAAAGTGCGCCGAGGCCGGCGCCGCCTTCAACAACTCGTCCGTCTACATGGAGAAGTTCCTCGAGAACCCGCGCCATGTGGAGATCCAGGTGCTGGCCGACGAGCACAAGAACGCCGTCTGGCTGGGCGAGCGTGACTGCTCGATGCAGCGCCGCCACCAGAAGATCATCGAGGAAGCACCGGCACCAGGCATCCCGCGCCGCGTGATCGAGAAGGTGGGCGAGCGCTGCGCGGCCGCCTGCAAGCGCATC
>JBGOST010000300.1:0-4075 GCA_041476125.1 Usitatibacter sp.
GGCATGATCCAGCCAATCGTCGTGCGCCCGGTAGGCGATTCGCAATACGAGATTCTCGCCGGGGAGCGCCGTTGGCGCGCCGCGCGCCTCGCCAACCTCGAGCGCATTCCGGCGCTCATCCGCGAAGTCCCCGACGAGGCCGCTCTGGGCATCGGACTGATAGAGAACATCCAGCGCGAAGACCTGAACCCGATGGAGGTGGCGAGCGGGTTGAAGCGCCTGGTCGAGGAATTCAAGCTCACGCATGAGGAGGTGGCCCGCGCCATCGGTCGCTCGCGCGTCGGCGTGACGAATCTGCTGCGCCTGCTCGACCTTGCGAGCGCGGTCCAGGCGCTGGTGCGCGAAGGAAAGATCGACATGGGCCACGCCCGCGCGCTGCTGGCCCTCTCCAGGACCCGGCAGGTCGAGCTCGCGAACGAGATCGCGCAGAAGGGCTTGTCGGTGCGCGAGACCGAGCGCCTGGTGCAGGCAGGGGCGGCCACGCACAAGCCCGCGCGGCGAGCCGGCGCGAAGCTCGATCCCGATACGCGCCGCCTTCAGGAGGAGCTCTCGGAGTCCCTCGGCGCGATGGTGCGCCTCAAGCCGCGGCGCGGCGGCAAGGGCTCGCTCGTGATCGACTACGCGAGCCTCGACGAGCTCGACGCCTTGATCAAGAAATTGAAGCGCGCTTGATGCGTTGCTGCACCGCACGAATTTTTGACGCTGCGCGCGCAGCGCCGCTATAATTCAGCGCTTTTGCTTCGCGGGCCGCCATGGTTTTCAAGCTTCCGCCAAGGCCCATCCGCATCGTTCTGCGATGGCAGTTGATCGTCACCGCGGTGCTCACGCTGGTTGCAGCGCTCCTGTGGGGCAGGGACGGCGCGATTTCCGCCGTTCTCGGGGGGGCCGTCAACGTCGTGGCGGGATGGGTTTTCGGCTGGCGGGTCGCGCAGGGGGAAGCGAGGTCGGCCGGGGAGGCGCTGCGGACAGCGCTCAGGGCGGAGGCGATGAAGGTGCTCATGGTCATCGCCGGTCTCTGGCTGGTGCTCGCGAATTACCGGGACATCGTGCACGTCGCTTTCTTCGCGAGCTTCGTGATCACGGTGGGGGTTTTCGCGGCGGCGATCGCCGTTCGCGATACTGATGAGAACAAGACGCCTCGGCACGCCGGGGACCAGTAAACGAATCGAAGAAGAGCCGCATGTCGACCTCGTACGATAGCCCCTCTGAGTACATCAACCACCATCTGACGTTCTTCACGAAGCAGGTGGGTGAGGGCGACTTCTGGACGCTAAATGTCGACACGATTGCGGTGTCGTTCATCCTGGGTGTGATTGGCCTCGCGTTCTTCCGCTGGATCGCGCAAGGCGCAACACTCGGCGTTCCGAACAAGACGCAAGCTTTCGTCGAGTGGTTCTTCGAATTCGTGACCAGCCAGGTGCGCGGCATCTTTCATGGCGACCCCCACAAATTCGTCGGTCCGCTAGCGTTCACGGTACTGGTATGGGTGATTCTCCTGAACTCGATGGATTTCCTGCCCGCGGACCTCGTGACCTGGGTGATGGACCATCTTGGCTTTCATCACGGCTTCCGCGTGGTGCCGACCGCGGATGTGAACACCACGTTCGCGCTTGCCCTTACCGTTTGGGTGCTGATGATCGCGGCCGCCATCCAGTCGAAGGGCGTGAGCGGGTTCATTCACGAGCTGTTCTGTGCCCCATTCGGATCGAATCCCTTTCTGTGGCCGCTAAACCTGCTTTTCAACATCGTCGAATACATCTCGAAGCCGCTCTCGCATTCGCTGCGGCTGTTCGGAAACATGTATGCCGGAGAGATCATTTTCCTCCTTCTTTGGATGCTGGCGACAGCGACCGTTGCGTGGGCTGTGCTGGCGGTCGTCCTCGCCTGGGCCTGGGCGATGTTCCATATCCTGATCGTCCTTCTTCAGGCCTATATCTTCATGATGCTTACGATCGTGTACGTCCAGATGGGCCACGAAAGCCACTAAGCGCCTCGATTCCCACTCCCACCGCATTCATCACCGAAAGGAAAACAACAATGGACAAACTTCAACTGCTCGCCATGATCCAGGCGTCCACCGGTATTGGGATCGGGCTCATGATCGGGCTTGGCGCCTTGGGCGCGTGCGTCGGCGTGGGGATCATGTGCAGCCGCTTCCTAGAAGGTGCGGCGCGCCAGCCGGAACTCATGCCGCAATTGCAGGCAAAGGTCTTCCTGCTGCTCGGCCTCATCGACGCTTCGTTCATCATCGGCGTGGGCCTCGCGTTGTTCTTCGCGTTCGCCAACCCGTTGCTGAGCGTCGTCCGATAACTCCTGTCAATCGCAAGAGGGTCCAACCGTGAATATCAACCTCACGATGTTCGCGCAGGTCGTGCTCTTCGTGCTCTTCATTCTCGGCGCGAAGAAATGGGCGTGGCCAATCATGCTCGCTCGGATCGAGGAGCGGCAGAAGCTGATCGCCGACGGCCTCGCGGAAGCGGAACGCGGCCGGTCGTCGCTCGCCGATGCGAAGAAGCAAAGCGATGTCCTGCTGCGCGACGCGCGTGCGCGCGCCCAGGAGATCGTTCTCGCTGCGGAAAAGGCCTCTGCCCAACGCATTGAGGATTCGAAGGTGCAGGCCAAGGCCGAGGGCGAGCGGCTGGTGACAGCAGCCAAGGCGCAGATCGACCAGCAAGTGCAATCTGCCAAGCAGCAGCTGCGCGAGCAGGTCGCCTCGCTCGCAGTCTCGGGAGCGGAAAAGATCCTGCGCCGCGAGGTCGACGCCAAGGATCACGCCGACATGCTGAACCAGTTGAAGGCGCAGCTCTAGCCAATGGCCGAGATCGCGACCATCGCGCGGCCCTACGCCGAAGCCATGTTCCGCGCGGCGCTCGAAGGCGGCGCACTCCCGGCGGTGGCCGACAGCCTGGAACTCGCGGCGGCGATCGCGCGCGATGAGCAGATGCACTCCATCCTGCTGAACCCGAAGGTGAGCGCGCAGCAGAAGAAGGAGATCTTCGACGCGGCCGCGGGCGGCCGGTTCGACGACATCACCAGGCGAACGCTGGCCCTTCTCGTCGACGGGCATCGCGAAGTGCTCATCGGTTCCATCGCCGAGCAGTTCGAGGAGCTCAAGCAAGAGTACGAGAAGGTGCTCAAGGCGCATATCACCAGCGCGCAGCCCCTGAGTGATGCGCAACGCGACGAAATCGTTTCCGCGCTGGAAAAGCGCCACGGCAGGAAAATCGAAGCCGAGCTCGATGTCGATCCGCAGCTACTGGGCGGCGCGCGCGTGCAGATCGGAGATCAAGTCATCCACGCCTCCGTGCGTGACGCCCTGGCCCAGATGGCCGCGGCGCTGACCCGCTAGGAGCAAAGCAATGCAGATCAACCCTTCCGAAATCAGCGAGCTGATCAAGTCGAAGATCCAGAACCTCCAGGTGGCCGCCGAAAAGCGCACCGAGGGAACCGTGATCTCCGTGACCGACGGCATCTGCCGCATCCACGGCCTCGCCGACGTGATGCAGGGCGAGATGCTCGAGTTTCCCCGCAACACCTTCGGCCTCGCGCTGAACCTCGAGCGCGATTCCGTGGGCTCGGTCGTGCTCGGGGCCTACGAGCACATCTCCGAGGGCGACACCGTGAAGGCCACGGGACGCATCCTCGAAGTCCCCGTCGGCCGCGAGCTGATCGGCCGCGTCGTGAACTCGCTCGGGCTCCCCATCGACGGCAAGGGCCCGGTGAACGCCAAGATGACCGAGCCGATCGAGAAGGTCGCCCCGGGCGTGATCGCGCGCAAGTCGGTGTCGCAACCGGTGCAGACGGGATTGAAGTCGATCGACGCGATGGTGCCGATCGGGCGCGGGCAGCGCGAGCTCATCATCGGCGACCGCCAGACGGGCAAGACCGCGGTGGCGGTCGACACGATCATCAACCAGAAGGGCAAGGACCTCATCTGCGTCTACGTGGCCGTGGGCCAGAAGGCCTCGACGATCGCCAACGTGGTGCGCAAGCTCGAGGAGTTCGGCGCGATGGCCTACACCATCGTCGTCGCCGCCTCGGCGTCCGACCCGGCCGCGATGCAATACATCGCGCC
>JBGOST010000301.1:0-4073 GCA_041476125.1 Usitatibacter sp.
CTCGAGATCTACCGCGCGGAATTCAAGCCGTCGAAGCAGCTCAAGGCGCCTTACGTGATGGTCGGCGTGCCCGCGCTCGCCGCCGAGACCGACGAGAAGGCCGAGTTTCTCGCCACCAGCATGTACCAGCGCTTCCTCGGCATCATCCGTAACAGCCGAACCGCGCTGCCACCGCCGGTGGAGAACATGGACACCGTGTGGAGCCCCGGCGAGCGCCTCGCGGTCGCCGAGCGCATGGCGCTCATGGTGGTCGGGGGGCCGCAACGCGTGGCCGCCAACCTGCAGCAGATCGTCGACGCGACCCAGGCCGACGAGCTCATCATCGCCTCCGACGCCTTCACGCGCGAAGACCGCCTGCGCTCCTACGAAATCCTCGCGAAGACTCGAATATGAGGGTCAGACTCCAATATTCGCGATGAATATTGGAGTCTGGGCCTCATATTCATCGATAGCCGGCGGCTTGCAGCTCGAAGAGCTCGGCATAACGCCCGCCCTGCGCGAGCAGCTCTTCGTGGGTTCCCACCGCTTCGACGCGCCCTTCGCCGAGCACCACGATGCGATCGGCCATGCGCACGCTCGAGAAGCGGTGCGAGATGAGCAGCGCCGTCTTGCCCGCGGAGAGCTCCTTGAAGCGCTGGAACACCTCGAACTCGGCGCGCGCATCGAGCGCGGCGGTCGGCTCGTCGAGGATCAGCACCTGCGCATCGCGCATGTACGCGCGCGCGATCGCGATCTTCTGCCACTCCCCGCCCGACAAGTCGATGCCCGTCTTGAAGCGCTTGCCGATCATCTGGTCGTAGCCCTCCGGGAGCTTGGCGATCACCTCGTCGGCGAGGCTCCTGCGGGCCGAGCGCACGATGCGCTCGCGGTCGGAGCGCGCATCGATGAGCCCCACGGCGATGTTGTCCGCCGCGGTGAGATGGAAGCGCACGAAATCCTGGAAGATCACGCCGATGTCGCGGCGCAGCTCGAAGAGGTCGTATTCCTTGAGGTCGTGGCGATCGAGGAGGATGCGGCCCTCGTCGGGATCGTAGAGCCGCGAGAGGAGTTTCACGAGGGTGGTCTTCCCGGCGCCGTTCTCGCCCACGAGCGCCAGGACTTCGCCCGCGCGCAGGTGGAAGGAAAGGTTGCGCACGGCCCAGCGCTCGGCGCCCGGATAGCGGAAGCCCACGTCCTCGAAGGTGAAGCCTTCGCGAATGGGACTCGGGAAAGGCCGCGGGCTCGCCGGCGAAACGATCTCGGGCTCGATCTCGAAGAAGGAGAACAGGTCGTCGAGATACATTGCCTGCCCCGCCACGCTCGAGAATCCCATCAGCAACTGCTCGAGCAGCGCTCGCAGGCGCAGGAAGGAGCCGGCGAGAAAGGTGAGGTTGCCGATGCTGAATTCGCCGTGGAGCGTGCGCCACACGATGTACGCGTAGGCGAAGTAGTAGGCGATGGTGCTGACGGCGGTCAGCAGGCCGCCCCAGACCGCGCGCCGGATCGCGATCCTGCGGTTGGCGCGGAAGAAGCTCACCGCGAGCTCGAGGTAGCGCGCGATGAGGAAGCGGTGCAGGCCGAAGATCTTCACTTCCTTGGCGGTCTCGGCGCTCGCGGCCACCTGGCGCACGTAGTCGAGCTCCCGGCGCTCCGGGGTGCGCTGGTAGTTGAGCCAGTAGGACTGCGCGTTGAAGTGGGCCTCGCCGATGAACGCCGGGACGAGCGCGATCGCGAGCAGCAGGATGAGCCACGGCGAGTAGACCAAAAGGCCTGCCGCGAAGCTCGCGATCGTGACCAGGTCCTGCGCCTGGCCGAGGAGCTGGCTCATGAGCCCGGTGCGGCCGGCCGCCTGGATTCTTGCGCGCTCGAGCCGGTCCTGGAATTCGCTGTCCTCGAAGTCCTCGAGGTCGAGGCGCGCCGCGTGCTCCATGAGACGCACGCTGGTCGCGGTGCTCAACTTCTCGGAAAGGAGCGAGTCGAGGAGGGATATGCCACGCCCCAGGACATCGGAGGTCACGCCGAGCCCGAACTCGAGCGCGAGAAGCAAGCCGATGTGCTGCAGCATTCCGCTCGCGAACCACTGCCCGAGGGTTGTGCCCGGCGACGGCGCCTGGGTGAGGCGCACCACCTCGTCGATGATGAGCGCGCCGACGTACAGGGCCGCCACGGGCAGCAACGCGCGCAACATGCGCAGCAGCGCCTGCGCGACACAGATGCCGGGGCTCGTCTGCCAGACGAGCTTGAGGAACGGCGGCAGGTTGCGAAGCGCGCCGAGGCGTTCGCGGAACGTCCGCAGGGGAGGCAGTGGCGGGGCCACTATCGCCGCAGCAGGCGCTCGGGGCCGAGCTCGGCGAACGTGTTGACGCCCACGAGCGCCATGTTGCGGTAGACCTCCCCGCGCAGGATCTCGGCGGCGTGGAGCACTCCCGCCTCCCCGCCCACCGAGGCCGCGTAGTTGAACGGCCGGCCGACGAAGACGAACTTCGCCCCCAGCGCCAGCGCCTTCAGGACGTCGGTGCCGCGGCGAATGCCGCTATCCATCATCACGGTCATGTTGCCCGCTACCGCGACGATCGCCGGGAGCACGCGCAGCGGCGAGACAGTGCCGTCGAGCTGACGTCCGCCGTGGTTCGAAACGAGCACGCCGTCCACGCCCTTGTCGCGCGCGATGCGCGCATCGTCGGGACTCATGATGCCCTTCACCACGAGCTTCCCCTTCCATTGGCGGCGGATCGCCTCGAGGTGCGTCCAGTTCAAATGGTCGCGCTTGGAGAAGTCCCGCTCGGCGTTTCGCGACAGCAGCGGCGCGCCGCGCTCGACATACGAATTCTCGAAGTACGGCATGCCGTGGCGCACGAGCGTGCGCAGCGCCGTGCCGAAGAGCCAGCCCGGATGCGACAGGCCGTCCCACGCGAGGCGCACGCTCGGGCGAAGCGGCAACGAGAAGCCCACGCGGAGGGTGTTCTCGCGATTCGACAGCACCGCGACGTCGACCGTGACCATGAGCGTCTGGTAGCCGGCCGCGGCCACCCGGTCCACGAGTGCCGCGATGCGCGTCGGCTCCCCGGGAAGGTAGGCCTGGAACCACGCGTGCGGGTTTTCCTTGGCGACCTCCTCGAGGCGAATCAGCGAGGTGCCGCTCAACACCATCGGGATGTTCGCCTTCGCCGCGGCGCGCGCGAGCACGAGGTCGCCGCGATAGGCGGTGAGAGCCGTGATGCCCATGGGCGCGATGCCGAAGGGCGCTGAATACGTTCGGCCGAAGAGGCTCGTCTCGGTCGAGCGCTTCGACATGTCCATCAGCACGCGCGGAAGGAACCCCAGCTCGTCGAAGGCGGCGCGGTTATCGTGCAGCGAGGCCCTGTCCTCGACCGCGCCGGCGACGTATTCGAAGATCGGGCGTGGCAGGTGGCGGCGGGCGGCGCGCTCGAAATCGTCGAGCGAGAGGATATGGAGCAGGTTCGAGGTCAAGGGCGCGCAGTACTAAAATGCGAGAACCGAACTCTACTATAGCGAGTCATGGGATCCCCGCAATCGCTCGCGCATCACTTCGCCACCGAGGCGTACAACAACGCCTGGGCCAACCACCGGCTCCTCAAGGCCTGCGCGCAGCTTTCGCAGGACGAATTCGTCGCGCGCCGCACGAGCTTCTTCCCCTCGATCAAGGCCACGCTGAACCACATCCTCACCGTGGACTGGTACTACCTCGAGATCCTCGAGCGCAGCCTCGCGGGCCTGCCGCCGAGCGAGAACCCGGGGCGCCATTTCGAGCCCGAGGAGCCGTTCGACACCTGCGCCGAGATCTCGCGCGAGCAGCATGCGGCCGACCGGCGCCTGATCGCGCTCTGCGAGTCGGTGACCGACGAGCGCATGGACGCCACGGTGACGATGCCGCGGCGCGCCGGCCCCGTCCACGACCGCCTGCGCCGCATCCTCGCCCACCTTTTCCAACACGACATCCATCACCGCGGACAGGTGCACGCGATGCTCGCCGCAACGAGCGTCAAGCCGCCGCAGCTCGACGAATTCTTCTGCGCCGGAGAAGCGCACCTACGCGCTCAGGACTTCGCGGAGCTCGGATTCAGCGAGGAAAG
>JBGOST010000302.1:0-4061 GCA_041476125.1 Usitatibacter sp.
CGCAGGTCCGCGCGATGGAAGAGGCCCTGGACCAGATGCAGGCGGAGCGCGAGCGCGGCGTGATGCCGCTGGCCGCCGACCGGCTCTTCCACATGCGCATCGCGGAGGGCAGCGGCAACAGCGCGCTCGCGCTCGTCGTGAAGACCCTGTGGGACCAACGCACCGGACCGCTCTTCCTGCGCCTCGAGCACCCCTTCGACACGCCCGAGCTCTGGGGCCTGGCGATCCAGGAGCATCGCGCGATCGTGAGCGCCATCGCGCGCCACGACGCGGGAGCGGCGCGCTCGGCCATGCGCCAGCACATGAACCACGCGGCGAGGCGATTCAGCAAGAGCTGGGAAAAGAAGAAACGCAAGTAACGCAAGTAACGAGGAGACCCCGATGGTGGAGCAGGAACACGTCCTCAACGAGGCCGGCGAGTTCGATGTGCACGACGATCCCATCGATCTCACGCATTACCGTTTCGAGAACTGGCTCGCGTTCGCGCTCTTCTGGGTGCTGGCGCTGGTCATCTTCTACCAGTTCTTCACGCGTTATGCCCTCAATGATTCGGCCTCGTGGACCGAGGAGATCGCGCGCTATCTCCTGGTCTGCGTCGTGTTCGTCGGTGCCGCGATCAACGTGCGCAAGAACAACCATATTCAAGTCGACTTCATCTATCGCTTCCTGAAGCCGCGGCTCGCGCGCCCCTTGTCCACGATCGTCGACCTCGTGCGCGTCGCCTTCTTCGCCTATTGCGCCTGGCTCACCATCTCCCTCATGCAGAAGATCGGCGCCCAGCGCATGGCGATCGTCGACTGGCCCATCGGCCTCATGTACGGCGTGGTGGCGTTCGGCTTTGTACTCATGACGTGGCGCGGGGTGGACGTGGCGATCGCAAACTGGAAGCGCAGGGCATCCGTGCTCGAGCGCCCCGAGCTGATGGACGAGGCGAAATGACGACCCTCTCCCCCCTAGTGGACTCTCCCTCTGCGAGGCAAGGGAGAGGGAGAAAATAATGGGACCGGGAACTTTCAAGCTCCTCTTCCTTGGCCTGATGATCTCCGGGCTGCCGGTGGCCATCGCCATGGCGGGGGCCTCGCTCGTCTACGTGATGGTCACGGGCGACATTCCCGATTACGTCGTCATCCACCGCATGGTGGGCGGGCTCGATTCTTTTCCGCTGCTCGCGGTGCCGTTCTTCATCATGGCGGGCAACCTGATGAACTGCGCCGGCATCACCAACCGCATCTACAACTTCGCTCTCGCGCTCGTGGGCTGGATGCGCGGCGGGCTGGGGCACGTGAACGTCGTGGGGTCGGTGATCTTCGCCGGGATGTCGGGCACCGCCATCGCGGATGCGGCGGGGCTGGGGACGATCGAGATCAAGGCGATGACCGACCACGGCTACTCCAAGGAATTCTCGGTGGGAGTGACCGCCGCTTCGGCCACCCTGGGCCCGATCATCCCGCCGTCGCTGCCGTTCGTGATCTATGCGCTCTTCGCCAACGTGTCGGTCGGCGCGCTCTTCCTCGCCGGCATCCTGCCCGGAGCGGTGATGGCAATCCTCATGATGCTCACCGTCGCCTTCTACGCGCACAAGAACAAATGGGGCGCGGACGTTCCCTTCGATTGGAAGCGCGTCGGCAAGGCGCTTTTCGAAACGCTCATCGTCGCGGCGTGGCCCACCGCCATCTGGATCGCGACCGAGCTCGGCGCCGAGCCGCGCTTGACGGTGATGATCGGCCTGGCCGTGCTCCTCGCGGCCGACTGGCGCTTCAAGTTCGCCGCGGTGCTGCCGATCATGACGCCGGTGCTGCTCATCGGCGGCATGAGCACCGGGGTCTTCACCGCGACCGAAGGCGCGATCGCCGCGTGCGTGTGGGCGCTTTTTCTCGGCCTGGTCTGGTATCGCACGATGAGCGGCAAGATGCTCGTGAAGGCATCCATGGACACGATCGAGACAACGGCGGCGGTGCTGTTCATCGTCGCCGCCGCCTCGATCTTCGGCTGGATGCTCACCGTGACGCGCACCACCGAGATGATCGCGACCTGGGTCCTCGCGGTGACCAGCACGCCCGAAGGTTTCCTCTTGCTCGCGAACCTGCTGATGCTCTTCGTCGGCTGCTTCCTCGAGCCCACCGCGGCGATCACGATCCTGGTGCCGATCCTGCTGCCCATCGTCCACAAGCTCGGCATCGACCCGGTGCACTTCGGGCTGGTGATGGTGTTGAACCTGATGATCGGGCTGCTGCATCCGCCCATGGGCCTGGTGCTCTTCGTGCTGGCGCGGGTGGCCAAGCTCTCGGTGGAGCGCACCACCATGGCGATCCTGCCGTGGCTGGTGCCGCTGCTCATCAGCCTGGTGATAGTGACGTATATTCCTGCGATCAGCCTCTGGCTTCCGAACCAGCTCCGGTAGGAGTTCGACCATGTTGCGAGAAACCCCCCTCTACCTGCGCCTGAACCCCGCCGACGACGTCGTGATCGCATGCCGCGAGCTCGAGACGGGCACCAACCTCATCAAGGAAAACGTGATCTGCCGCGATCGCATCCCGGCGGGGCACAAGGTCGCCACGCGTGCCATCGCTCCGGGAGATCCGGTGCGCCGCTACAGCCAGGTCATCGGCTTCGCCACCCGGCCCATCGCGCCCGGCCAGCACGTGCACGTTCACAATCTCGAGGTGCGCGACTTCGCTCGCGATTACGCCTTCGGCGAGGCTTACAAGCCCACCGAGTTCGTGAAGTCGCCGGCGACCTTCCGCGGCATCGTGCGCCCGGATGGGCGGGTCGCCACCCGCAACTACATCGGCATCCTCTCGACGGTGAACTGCTCGGCCACCGTCTCCAAGTACGTCGCCGAGGCTTTCAAGGGCGAGGCGCTCGCCTCGTATCCGAACGTCGACGGCATCGTGGCGCTCACCCACACGAGCGGCTGCGGAATGGACTCGGCGGGCGAGGGCATCGACATCCTGCGCCGCACGCTCGCCGGCTACGCGCGCCACGCGAATTTCGCGGGCGTGCTCGTGATCGGCCTGGGGTGCGAGGCCAACCAGATGGACGCGCTCTTCTTCACGCAAGGGCTCGCCGAAGGACCCTTGCTGCGCGCGATGACGATCCAGGACAAGGGCGGCACCGCGAAGGCGGTCGCCGAGGGCATCGCCATCGTGAAGGAAATGCTGCCGGTGGCGAACCAGGTCACGCGCGACGCGGTGCCGGCGAGCGGCATCGTGGTGGGACTCCAGTGCGGCGGCTCCGACGGTTATTCGGGCATCACCGCCAATCCCGCGTTGGGCGCGGCCGTCGATCTCCTCGTGAAGCACGGCGGCACGGCGATCCTCTCCGAGACGCCCGAGATCTACGGCGCGGAACACCTGCTCACGCGGCGCGCGCAGACCCGCGCGGTGGGCGAGAAGATCGTCGAGCGCATCAAATGGTGGGAGGAATACACCGCGCGCAACAAGGGCGAGATGAACAACAACCCCACGCCCGGCAACAAGGCGGGGGGCCTCACCACGATCCTCGAGAAATCCCTCGGCGCGGTCGCCAAGGGCGGGACGACGGGATTGATGGGTGTGTTCGAGTACGCCGAGCCCGTGACCACGAAGGGATTCGTCTTCATGGACACGCCGGGTTACGATCCGGTCTCGGCGACGGGCCAGGTGGCGGGTGGCGCCAACATGATCTGCTTCACCACCGGGAGGGGCTCGGTCTACGGCTGCAAGCCTTCGCCTTCGCTCAAGCTCGCGACCAACACCGCCATGTACGAGCGCATGGAAGACGACATGGACATCAACTGCGGCGAGATCCTCGACGGCTCGATGACCGTGCAGGAGGCCGGAGAGAAGATCTTCAAGCTGATCCTCGCCACTGCGGGCGGGGAGCCCAGCAAGAGTGAACGTCACGGGTTCGGCGCGGATGAATTCGTACCTTGGTACTTGGGCGCGGTTATGTAACAAAGGGCTTTGGATCCGCAGATAAACGCAGATGAACGCAGAAAACCTTAGGAGGGCGTGATGCGTAACGTGATAAAGGTGGGGCTCGGCGCGATGGCAGTGGCGTTGTCCATGTCCGTGGGCGCG
>JBGOST010000303.1:0-4021 GCA_041476125.1 Usitatibacter sp.
CCTTCACCCATGCGGCCATCGGCATGGCGCTGGTGTCGACCGAAGGAAAGTTCATCCAGGCGAACAAGGCGTTCTGTGAAATGCTGGGGCGCAACACCACCGAGCTGCTGTCGGCCAAGCTGCCCGAGCTCGTCAACCTCGACGACATCCCCACCCTGCAGGAATCGGTCGACAAACTGGTGAAGGGCGACGTCGCGACCGTGCATACGGAAGTTCGCGGCCTGCATCGCGACGGATCCGACGTGTGGATGTCGCTCAACATCTCGCTCGCGCGCGACTGGCAGTTCACGGCGCACAACCTCATCGTGCAGGCCCAGGACGTGAGCGCCCGGCGCCGCGCCGAAGCCGAGCTTTATCACAACGCCTATCACGACAACCTCACGCAGCTGTCGAACCGCACCCATTTCGACGAGCAGCTGAACCGCGCCATCGCGCGCGTGCAGCGCCACCCGGAGCAGCGCTTCGCGGTGATGTACCTCGATTTCGACCGCTTCAAGCTGGTGAACGACAGCCTCGGACACAAGGCCGGGGACGAGCTGCTGGTGATCGTGGCCAAGCGCCTGAAGTCGATGCTTCGCGAGACGGACGTGCTCGCGCGCCTGGGCGGCGACGAGTTCGCGATCCTGGTGGAGGACTTGAACCGCCAGCGCGACGCCGTCGAGCTTGCCGAGCGCATCCACAAGGAGCTGCAGAAGCAGGTCCGGCTGGGCAGCATGGAAGTGACGATCAGCGCCAGCATCGGAATCACGTTCAGCACCAACAACTACCAGAGCTCCGACCAGATCATCCGCGACGCCGACATCGCCATGTACAAGGCGAAGTCCAAGGGCAAGGCGCAGTACGCGCTCTTCGATTCGAGCCTGCACCAGCACGTCGCGGCCCAGCTGCAGCTCGAAAGCGAGCTGCACCGCGCCCTCGGGCAGGGCCAGATCTACCTCGACTACCAGCCGATCTGCTCGCTGAAGGACCGCAAGCTGATCGGGTTCGAAGCCCTGGTGCGCTGGGATCATCCCGAGCGCGGCCTGCTCGAGCCCGCCACGTTCATCCCCGTGGCCGAGGAGACGGGGCTCATCGTCCCGCTCGGCAACTGGGTGCTCTCGGAGGCATGCCGGCAGATGCGCGAATGGCGGGCCATCCGCGACAGCAGGACGCTGCAGATGAGCGTCAACGTCTCGAGCCTGCAGCTCACCCACCCCGATTTCGTCTCGCACGTCGCCCTGTCGCTGCGCGCCGCCGAGATGAGCCCTTCGCAGCTGACCCTGGAAGTCACCGAGAGCGTCCTCATGGACGGGATCGAGAACGCCGTCTCCACGCTCAACGCTCTGCGCAGCATGGGCGTGACGCTCAGCATCGACGATTTCGGCACCGGCTACTCGTCGTTGAGCTACCTCGCCACGCTGCCGATCGACGCGCTCAAGATCGACCGCTCGTTCATCGACAAGATGAGCCGCGAGGGCAACGGCAGCGAGATCGTGAAGGCGATCTTCAAGCTGGGGCAGGTGTTGAGCAAGCAGGTTTACGCCGAGGGCATCGAGACCGGCGCGCAGCTGGCCCTCCTCGAGGAGCTCGGCTGCGAATTCGGCCAGGGCTTCTTCCTGTCCAAGCCGGTCAACGCCAAGCGCGCCGGGGGATTCCTCGCCGCCAACGAGGGCGGCATCGAGCAACTCGCCTAGGTCAGTCGCTGGCGCGGTTGAGGCGCTCCATCGCCGCCGCGTCGAGCTTGAGCTCGGCGCAGGCCATGAGCTCGCGCAGCTGCGCCACCGTGGTCGCGCTGGCGATCGGAGCCGTCACGGCGGGGCGCGCCATGAGCCAGGCAAGCGCCACCTGCGCGGGCTTCGCGCGCGCCGCCTTCGCCACTTCGTCGAGTGCCGCGAGGATCTTCATGCCCCGCTCGTTCAGGTATTTCTTCACGCCCTTCCCGCGCGCGCTCTGCGCGAGATCCGCCTCGGAGCGGTACTTCCCGGTGAGAAAGCCGCTGGCAAGCCCGTAGTAGGAAATCACCCCCAGGCCTTTCTCGATGCAAAGCGGTGCCAGCTGCGCCTCGAATTCGGCGCGCGAGTAGAGGTTGTACATCGGTTGCAGCGTTTCATAGCGGGCGAGCTTGCCGCGCTCGCTCGCCGCCAGCGCCTGCTCGAGCGTTCCCGCGGCGTAGTTGGAAGCTCCGATGGCGCGCACCTTGCCGTCGCGAATGAGCTGCGCATACGCCTCGAGCGTCTCGTCGATGGGCGTCTGCGGGTCTTCGTTGTGGGACTGGTAGAGGTCGATGTGGTCGGTCTGAAGGCGGCGCAGCGATCCTTCGGCCGCGGCGAGGATGTACTTCTTCGCCAGCCCCTTCTTGCCGCCGGGCATTTCCATGCCGACCTTGGTGGCGATCACCACCTTGTCGCGCCGGCCGCCCTGGCGCAGCCACCGCCCGATGACCATCTCGGACTCGCCGCCCGAGTTTCCGGGCGCCCACTTCGAGTAGACGTCGGCGGTATCGACGAGGTCGAAGCCGCGGTCCACGAACGTGTCGAGCAGCAGGAACGCGGTAGGCTCGTCGACGGTCCAACCGAAGACGTTGGCGCCGAACGCGAGCGGAGCGATCTGGATTCCCGAGCGGCCCAGCGGACGTTTCTTCATGAGGCATATCCTTCCATGCGGCTTTATAACATTTTCGTTTTGATCGCCCTCCTGGCACCGATGGGCGCGCTCGCGCAGGCAAACCCGCTGGCGCGCGCGATCGATCCGGCGAACCTCAACGGAACGTGGAACGGCGCCAATCTCGAGCGGCGAGCCAATTGCGCCTCGGCCCAGAACAACGGCTCGCGCGGCACCTATGCCCAATACGAGGTGGCGGTGGACAAGCCGAACAGCAGCCTCTTCATCGACGAGACGGCGATCACGGGGCTGCGCTGCACGTACGCGGGGGCCTACCGCCAGGACGGTCCCGCGCTATCGTGGGCGGGAACCTATTCCTGCAGCGACGGCAAGCACGGCGCCTTCCAGTCGCAGGGCATCCTCATCACCCCCCACGAGATCTCGATCCGGCTCGCGATCAAGCTCGACACGACGGAAAGTTGCGACATCGACGCGATCCTCGGCGGCTCGCGCCTCTAGACCAGGGCGCGCCCCGTAAGGCCCTCGAGAACCGCGAGCGGCGAGGCGCTGCGCTCGCGCATCCCCTCCACGTCCAGATAGAAGGTCTGCTCGAAAGCGAACTGGCCCGCGGTGGCGGCGTGAACCACCTCGTCGGTGAAGACGATCCACGTGGCTCCCGCTGGAAACCCGAACTCGAGGCGCGGGGCGCTGCGCTGGTATTCGAGATCGGCCTTGGCGGCGTCGTGAAGCTGCAGCATGAAGTGGTCGTAGGCGCTGCGCCGGCTCTTGGTCACTCCGAGCGCGGCGAGGAGCCTCGCCGAACCCGGCACCTCGCGCCTCGCGCGCGGCAGGAAGCGCCGCGCGTAGTCGGCGAAGGGCTCGCCGATGTTCCACATCCTCGGCCGCGACGCGGGATTGACGTTGCTGAAGACGCGCAGGATCCTGCGCCCCTGCATCGGATTGGACGGAAACGCGTCCACGTGCATCCGCGTGTCGTCGCTGCGCCAGGTCTGCGCGCGCCCCTCGATGCGGCAGGGGCGGAAGGAAGTCGAACCCGGGCGTCGATGCGGCCGGTAGCGCGGAAAGAGCCCGTCGATGAGCTGGGTGGCCGAGGCGGCGTAGCGGCCCAGCATCGCAGCCAGTGCCTCGAGCTCCTCCGCGGTGCCGCGCGCTCCACGCACCTCGCGAGAGCCGGGGCGGATGTTGACGTTCTTGCGATCCTCGGTGGCGAAAGCGTCGGAGAGGAAACGGTCCTCGCCGGGCAGGATCCGGAAGGACAGCTGCGGCAAGAGGACCACCCCCCCGCGCTCGAGCTGCGCGCCCAACGAGTCGCTGCGCTGCGCGTCGAGCTCGCAGGCCCAGGCGTCGATCGCGCAAGGGTGGATGCGCTCCGGGGCCGTCATGGCTTGGGGGGCGCGAGGGGCAGCGTGAACACGAAACG
>JBGOST010000304.1:0-4019 GCA_041476125.1 Usitatibacter sp.
ATGTTTCCCGCCAAGTACCAGAACGCGATCTTCAACGCCCAGCATGGCTCATGGAACGCCGTGAAACCCAGGGGCGCCAGGGTCATGGTGACCTACCTGGACGACAAGGGCAACGCGGTAAGAACAGAGCCGTTTGCCGAAGGTTGGATGAACGACCAAGGCTACTACCTCGGCCGGCCGGTTGACGTGCAGCAGTATGTCGATGGTTCGATCCTGGTATCGGACGACAAGGCCGGCGCCGTCTACCGCATCTCTTATCAAGGCAAGTAGCAAAGCCGGAAAATGAGCGGGCTGGGCCGGATGCCCGGCCCGCTTCCTTTTGGAGAACAGGAATGCGCGCATCGAAGAGAGTCTTGCTCGCCCTGTCCCTGCTGCTGGGTGCCGCGTCCGCTTCGCTGGTTGCACCGGCGCTGGCTGCCGACGCGGCAGCGACGCGGGCCAAGGTGCGGGCCCTATGCGAGAACTGTCATGGCGAGAACGGCGTGGCGGTCGTCCCCGGCGCGGCGAACCTGAGCGGACAGCAGAAGGAATACCTCAGGGCGCAACTGCGCGCTTACCGATCGGGCAAGCGCCAGGATCCGCAAATGAACATCGTCGCAAAAACGCTCACGGATGGCGACATCGAGAACCTGGCCGATTGGTATGCAGCCATCAAAGTAACCGTCGAGATGCCGAAATAAGCGAGCTGCGCGAGTTGGCTTCGACTTGCTGCTGCGCGCGCCGAGCTACTCGCCCTTGATGCCGGCCTCCTTGAAAAGGCGCGCGTAGCGCGCGAGCTGCCCGCGCATGGCCGCTCCGAGCTCCTCGGGCGAGGAGCCGCGCGTCGTGAGGCCCTGGTCGCGCAGTTTTTGGCGGACTTCGGGATCGGCGAGCGCTTTGGCGATCTCCGCGCTCAAGCGCGCGACGATTTCCTTCGGCGTTCCCGCCGGCGCCATGACCGCGAACCAAGAGTTGAACTCGAATCCCGGCAGTCCCGAAGAGGACACGGTCGGCGCCTCGGGAAACTGCGGCAGCGGCGCCTTCGTGGCGACTCCGATCACGCGCAGCTTTCCGCCGCGCGCGAGCCCCGCCACCGTCGCGAGGCCCTGGAAGGCGACGGGCACTTCGCCCGCGGCGACCCCCAGCGCGGCCTGCGATGCGCCCTTGTACGGCACGTGCGTGAGGTTGATTCCCGAGCTCGCCGCGAACAGCGCCATGGCGATGTGCTGCGGGCTGCCCACGCCGCCGGAGCCGAAGTTGATCACGCCCGGCCGCGCCTTGGCGGCGGCGATGAGATCGCCCGCGTTCTTGTACGGGGTGTCGTTGCCGGCCACCAATCCCCATTCGATGGTGGCGACGAGCGACACCGGCTCGAAGTCCTTCAGGATGTCCCACGGCGGCTTCGACTGCATGTTGGGCAGCATCGTCATGATGCTGTCGTTGAAGCCGCCGATGGTGTAGCCGTCGGGCGTGGCCTTCGCGACGCGATCGGCGCCGATCAAGCCCGCCGCTCCGGGCATGTTCTCGATCACGACCTGCTGGCCGAGGTTCGCCGACATCTTCTGCGCCACGATGCGCGCCGCGTTGTCGACCGCGCTCGCCGCGGCGAGCGGAACGATCATGCGGATGGGCTTGTTCGGATAACCCTGCGCGGCGGCGAGCAGTGGAAGCAGCGCGGCGAGCCACGCGAGGGCGATGCGGGTGGGGCGGGACATGCGCGGCACCTCCTTCAGTTGGTCCTGAGCGGCGGAATCTCGAGCTCTTCGGCGAGCCGGTCCAGAGTGTGCATCAGCGAGTCGGCGATGGCGATCCCGTTCTTGCGCTGTTCAATACTCCGGGCGTGGCTTTGTTCCCCGGGGATGCGAATGCGCTCGACGCCCGGCATGCGCTCGCTCGCGCGCAAGTCGCGAATGAGCGTATCCACCGCCGCCTTGAATCGCGCCAGGTCGCCGAAGGCGGCCGGGTCGATCGCGACGATCGCCTGCCCGGTGTTGGTCGCACTCGCCGCATCGTGGTTGAAGTCGATCACGTCCTTGCCCATCGCGGCCTGGTTCAAGGTGCCGGCGAGCAGGCCCACGACGAGCGCGAGGCCATAGCCCTTGTAGCCGCCGATAGGGAGCAGGAACCCCTCGTTCGCGCGCCTCGGGTCGACGAGCGGCTTGCCTTCGCGATCGATCATCCAGCCTTCGGGCATCATCTCGCCGCGCGCGGCCTTCGCCTTCACCTTGCCGTAGGCCGTGACGGTGGTCGCCATGTCGAGCACCACCGGCGGCTCTTCGTGGGTGGGAAATGCCGCGGCGATCGGATTGGTCGACAGCAGCATGTCCAGGCCCCCCCAGGGCGGGAGGTGATTCGCGTTGCCGACCGCGAAGTACAGGCCGATCATGTCGTGCGCGAGCGGCATGCGCGCGTAGAGCGACGCGGGTCCTGCGTGGTTGCTCCATTGCGCGCCGACCCACGCAACCCCGGCCACGCGCGCCTTCTCAACCGCCAACTCCGCTGCGCGCTTCATCACCAGGTGCCCCATGGCGTTGTCGCCGTTCAGCAGCGCCATCCCGGCGCGTTCGGTCACGACGCGAATGTCGGGATGCAGGTTGATTCCGCCGGCGCGAATGCGCTTCACGTATTGCGGAAGGCGGATCACGCCATGGCCGTCGGAGCCTTGCAGGTCGGCTTCCGCCATGAGGGCGGCCACCGTGCGCGCATCCTGGGCCGGCATGCCCACCGTCTCGAACGCCGAGGCGATGAAATAGCGCAGCCGTCCGAAATCCACGCGAAGCGCGCTCGTGCTCATTCGGCCTCCTCGATCCACGTCGCCTGGATCGCCTCGAGGACCTTTTCGCCGGATCTCTTCGGGTCGTCGTCGAAGCCGTCGAGTGCCAGCACCCAGTTGTAGAGGTCGACGAAATTGACGTTCGCCGGATCGACATCCGGGTGCGCTTCGCAGAGCGCGATGGCGATCTCGCGCGTGTCGAGCCACTTCACTTTCTTGCCTCGGACACCTGGTTGATCGTGTACTTGGGGATCTCGATCGTCACCGGATCTTCCTTGATGCGCGCCTGGCAGGACAGCCGCGAGGTGAGCTCCAGCCCCCACGCCTTGTCGAGCAGGTCGTCCTCCTTCTCCGTCGGCGCTTCGAGCGACTCGTAGCCCGCGCGCACGATCACGTGGCAAGTCGTGCACGCGCAGCTCTTCTCGCAAGCGTGCTCGATCTCGATGTGGTGCTCGAGAAGCGTATCGCAAATGGAGGTGCCGGGTGTCGCCTCGATCTCGAGGCCCTGCGGGCAGAGCGTCTCGTGGGGAAGCACGGTGAGCTTCGTCATTTGGCCGCGATCTCGTCGAGACTTCGCCCCGCGAGCGCGCCCGACACCGCGCGGTCCATGCGCCGCGCCGCGAAAGCTTCGCTCGCCCGGTTGAGCGAATCCACCGCCGCCTTGATAACGCGGTGGTCGCTGCCTTGCCAGGCCTGTTCCAAGGCGGCCATGCCGCCCTCCAGCTCCTGGCGCTCGCTCGCGCCCAGCAGGTCGGCGTCCTTGGCGAGCGCGGCGCGAATCGCCGCGAGAAGCGATTCGGCCTCGACGCGCTGCTCGGCCAAACTGCGCAAATCGCGATCCTCGCTGGCGTGGGAGAAGCTCTCCTGGAGCATGCGCGCCACTTCGTCGTCGGAAAGCCCGTAGGAAGGCTTCACGACGATCGAGGACTCGACCCCGGTGGTCTTCTCCCTCGCGGAAACCGAGAGCAGGCCGTCCGCATCGACCTGGAAGGTGACCTGGATGCGCGCCGCACCCGCGACCATGGGCGGAATCCCCCACAGCTCGAAGCGGGCCAGCGATCGATTGTCCGCGGTGAGCTCGCGCTCGCCCTGCACGACGTGCATCGACATCGCCGTCTGCCCGTCCTTGAAGGTGGTGAATTCCTGGGTGCGCGCCACGGGGATGGTGGAATTGCGCGGGATGATGCGCTCGACCAATCCGCCCATCGTCTCCAGCCCCAGCGAAAGCGGAATCACGTCGAGCAGCAGCCAGTCGTCGCCCGGAGCG
>JBGOST010000305.1:0-4018 GCA_041476125.1 Usitatibacter sp.
AGCTGGTGCGCGACCAGGGCGTGATGATGCTGCTCGGCACGATGCGCGCCGAGGAGCGGCTCGCCGCCTTCCTTCTCAACCTCTCGCAGCGGTTCGTCGCGCGCGGCTTCGCGTCCGACGAATTCCACCTTCGCATGACGCGCGACGAGATCGGCAGCTACCTCGGGCTGTCGCTCGAGACCGTGAGCCGGCTCTTCTCGCGATTCCAGGAAGACCGCCTCATCACCGTTCAGCAGAAGCACATCTGCATCCTCGACATCCCCGGCCTGAAGGCGGTGATGGTTCACGTCAACGAGTGAAGGAAGGCGTCGTGTACAAGCACATCCTCGTGCCCACCGATGGGTCGAAGCTCTCGCTGAAGGCGGCGAAGGAGGCGGCCAGGCTGGCGCAGAAGCTCAAGGCGAGGATCACCACGCTCTACGTGATCGAGCCGTACCTGCCGCCTTCGTCGGGCGAAACCGCGCTCCTCATCCGGCAGGCCGGGCTCCAGGAAAGCTATGCGAAGGCGATGAAGGAGCATTCCGCCGCCGCGCTCGCGAAGGTCGGGGCGGTGGCCGCCGCGGCGAAAGTGCGCTGCGACGGGTTCGCGGTCACGAGCTTCCATCCCTGGGAGGCCATCATCAAGGCGACGCGCGCCCGCAAATGCGACCTCATCGTGATGGCTTCGCACGGGCGGCGCGGGCTCGCGGGGCTCATCCTCGGCAGCGAGACCCACAAGGTCCTCACGCACTCCAAGACCCCGGTCCTGGTCTGCCGCTGACCGTGTTCAAGCACTTCCTGGTCCCAAGCGACGGCTCGGAGCTGTCGCGCAATGCGACCCATGTAGCCATCGGGCTCGCGCAGGCGTTGCACGCGAAGATCACGGCGCTGCACGTGATCCCGCCGTATGCGCTGCCCGTCTCCGACGGCCTTTTCGCCTACGACGAGGCGCTCTCACCCGGGGAGTACAAGCGCGGCACCGAGGGCTACGCGGCGGAGACCCTCGCGTGGATCAGCGCCGAAGCGAAAAAAGGCGGGGTCCCGTGCGAAACCGCATTCGTCACCGCCCCGGCCGCCTGGGAAGCGATCATCAAGAGCGCGCAGTCGCGAAAATGCGACCTCATCGTCATGGCCTCGCACGGCCGCAAGGGGCTCGCCGGGTTGCTGCTGGGCAGCGAGACCACCAAGGTCCTCACCCACTCGCAGTTGCCAGTGATGGTGTGCCGTTAGGGGCTGCGCTATCCAGGTCCAGGCTCGCCACTTTCAGTTGCGCATCGTCGGCGTCGGCGTGGATCACGAATCCGAGCGACTCGCATAGCGCGAGCATCGAGGCGTTCGCCCCCAGCACGGTTCCGGTCATCGTCTTCAGCCCGCGGCTGCGCGCGACCTCGGCCAGCCGCGTCATCATCGCCCGCCCGAGGCCGCGGCCCTGCCAGGCGTCGGCCACCGCGATCGCGAACTCGCACGACACGGCGTCGGGCAGCGTGATGTAGCGGCACACCCCGATCTCGCGCTCGCGCGCTCCTTCCCCGCGCACGGCGATGAGCGCCATCTCGCGGTCGTAGTCGATCTGCGTGAAGCGCGCGAGCATCGCGGGGGTCAGGCTGCGCAAGGCGCTGAGGAAGCGCATCCGCGTGCTCTCCGGCGAAAGCGCGGCGACGAAATCGCGCTCCAGCGCCGCATCCTCGGGGCGGATCGGGCGCAACGCCACTTCGGATCCATCGGCGAGCCGCACGGGGCCCGCCAATTCGGCGGGGTAAGGTTGTATCGCGAGGTGCGCATAGGGCCTGCGCAGGGGCGCAACGGCGCGCAGCACCACGCGCGCGTCGATGGCGATCACGCCGCTCTCGTCGGCGATGATGGGATTGATGTCGAGCTCCACGACCTCGGGAAGCTCGCAGGCGATCTCGGAGACGCGCATCAGGACGGCGTCGAGCGCCTTGCGATCGATCGCCGGAAGGTTGCGGAAGTCGCCCAGCATCCTGGCCACCCGCGTGCCGCGGATCATGTCCTCCACGAGGATGGAGTTGAGCGGCGGCAGGGCGACCGCGCGATCCTTCAGCACCTCGATCGCAATGCCGCCGGCGCCGAACGTGATCGCCGGGCCGAAGATGGGATCGCGCACGATTCCGGCCATGAGCTCCCTGCCGTGCGCGCGCGTCACCATCGGCTCGATGGACACCCCGAGCAGGCGCGCCGCGGGCGCAATGCGCGCGGCATCGCGCATCATCTCCCGATAGGCGCCGCGCACCGCGCCCTCGTCGGCCAGGGCAAGCCGCACGCCGCCCACGTCGCTCTTGTGGGTGATGTCGGGCGATGCGATCTTCATCGCCACCGGGTAGCGCACGACTCCGGCCGCGTGGACCGCCTCCTCCTCCGAGGTGGCGACGACCGAATGGGCCACGGGGATGCGGAAGGCCGCGAGGAGCGCCTTCGATTCAGTCGCGCTCAACACCGTGCGCCCCGCGGCGAGCGCGGCGCCAACCTGGGCGCGCGCCGCGCCGATGTCGGGAGGCTCGCTCGCCGCGAGCGGGCCGGGCGCCTGCAGCAACGTGAGCTGGTTGCGATAGAAGTCGGCGAGGTGCGCGAAAGTCTCGACCGCGATCTCCGGGCTGCGGAACACCGGCAGTCCCGCGTGGCGAATCTGCGTTCGCGCCGCCGCCACGCTCGCCTGCCCCATCCAGCAGGCCAGGACCGGCTTCGCGCAGCCGTGCGCCGCCTCGACGAGCGCCAGCGCTGCATCCTGCGCGTTGGTCATCGCCTGCGGCGTGAGGATCGCGATCACGCCGTCGACGCCGGGGTCGTCCAGGCACGCCGTGACCGCCGCGCGATAGCGATCCGGCCCGGCGTCTCCGATGAGGTCCACCGGGTTGCCGTGCGACCAGTTGGCGGGCAGCGCCTGCTGCAACCTCGCGATCGTCCGCGGCGAGAGGCTCGCGAGCGGGATGCCGAGATCCGCGGCGCGATCGGCAGCCATGACGCCGGGGCCGCCGCCGTTGGTGACGATCGCGAGGCGCTCTCCGCCGGGATGCATGTGAGAGGCGAGCGCCTGGGCCGCGTTGATGAGCTCGCGCATGGAGGCGACGCGCACCACGCCCGTGCGCCGCACCACGGCGTCGAAGATGTCGTCCTTGCCGACGATGGCCCCGGTGTGCGAGACCGCGGCGCGCGACCCCGCGGGGTGGCGCCCGACCTTCATCACGATCACCGGCTTCATCCGCGCGGCGGCGCGCAGGCTGCTCACCAGCCGCCTGCCGTCGCGCACGCCTTCGACATAGAGAAGGATGTGCTCGGTCTTCTCGTCGGCGGCGAGATAGTCGATCACCTCGCCGAAGTCGAGGTCGCTCGAGCCGCCGAGCGAGATGACGCTGGAGAAGCCGATGCCGTTGGGCGTGGCCCAGTCGAGCATCGCGCTGCACACCGCGCCCGACTGCGACACGAGCGCGAGGGAGCCCGCGAGGGCCGCGCCGCGCGCGAAGGTGGCGTTCAGCCCGAGCGGCGGGCGCATGAGCCCGATGCAGTTGGGGCCGAGAAGGCGCACGCCGTGTCGGTGCGCGCTTTCGAGCAACGCCTTCTCGAGCGCCGCGCCATCGGGCCCGGTCTCGGAGAACCCCGCGGAGATCACTACCGCCGCGTGGATTCCCGCCCGCCCGCATTGCTCGATGATTCCCGGCACGGTGGGCGCCGGCGTGGCGATGACCGCGAGGTCCACGCGGCGCGGGAGCTTGTCGATCGATTCGAAGCAGGCGATGCCGCGCAGCGTCGAGTGCTTCGGGTTCACGGCCAGGAGCTCGCCGCCATAGCCTCCCCCGAGCAGGTTCTCGAGGATGAGGCCGCCCACCTTCCGGGGGCTTTCCGAAGCGCCGACGAGGGCGACCGAGCGCGGCTCGAAAAGGGCGCGCAGGTAGTGCTCGCTGCTCATTCTTTGCGTTGAAGCATGCAGGTGAGCGCACTGCAAGCCGAGCCCAGCGCCCAGAAGAAGAAGAATCCCAGTGTATACGCGCCGATGCGGCTCGCCTCGAGCGGGGCGCCGAAAAGA
>JBGOST010000306.1:0-4017 GCA_041476125.1 Usitatibacter sp.
CGGATCAGGACCCGGTCGTCGGGATAGATGACGATCCAGTGGGTGACTTCGGTCACCCCGGAGGCTTGCGCGAACGCGGCGCCGGCGGGAGAAAACTCGAGCGCGAGCCCGCCACCGATCGCGGCGGAGGCTTTGAGGAATTCACGGCGATTTACGATGATGTTCATGATCGCCCCCTATGCCTTCTGGCCGTTGGGAAGCTCGATCAGCTCCGGGGCCGCGGCGGTGCGGGCGCCGGCCGCCGCGTGGATCGCGGTGCGCACGCGCGCGTAAGTGCCGCAGCGGCACAGGTTCGTCATCGCTGCGTCGATGTCCTTGTCCGTCGGTTTGGGCTTGCGCTGCAGCAGCGCGGTGGCCGCCATGATCATTCCCGACTGGCAGTAGCCGCATTGCGGCACGTCGTGCTCGATCCACGCCTTTTGCACGCGGGTGAGCCCCTGCGGCCCGAGACCCTCGATGGTGACGATCTTCTTGCCGGCGGGGCTGGATGGCGGCGTCACGCACGAGCGCACCGGCTGGCCGTCGACAAGCACGGTGCAGGCGCCGCATTGCGCGATTCCGCATCCGTACTTCGTGCCGGCGAGATTCAACACATCGCGCAGCACCCAGAGGAGAGGCATTTCCGGCTCCACGTCAACATCATGGGCGTGGCCGTTCACGTTGAGCTTCATGGGGATCTCTCCGGAGGCGAATCCAAGGCGGGAGATCCGATTTTGCTACTGACCATTGGGCTGCGCAATATCATCGCCCCATCGAGGCCGGGGAAATGCTCGACCCGGGCGTCGGAGTCGTAGGAATTACTGCGACTGATTGCAGTACCTCATCACGGCTTCTCGGGCAACCACCGCATCGTTCGCACTTGACCCAATGGCATCGTTTGGTCGTCGATTCTGCGCAGAACCACCGCGCCCTCTCGAGCATTTCCCCAAGGCCTCGATGGGGCTCTGTGGAAAAAGGATTTGGCTGGCGCCCTAGGCGCGAACGCGCTTCTCTCCCCCAAAGAGGGTGGGGACGAGGCGGTTCCTCTCGAGAGGCGCGCGGTGGTTCTGCGCAGAATCGACGACCGAATACTGCCCCTGGGTCAAGTGCGAACGATGCGGTGGTTGTCCGAGAAGCCGTGGTGAAATACTGCAATCAGTCGCGATGATTCCTACGACTCCGACCGCCGGGTCGAGAGGAACCGCCTCGGCACCACCCGACAAAGTCGCCGGGTCGAGAAGAACCGCCTCGGCGCCACCCGCTAGCGGCCGCCGGGACCGAAGCCGACCATCGGCGCGCCGGGCGGGCGCGGGCCGCGCGCGACGGTCACCTGCGACCAGTCGCCGGTCTCGACCGCCTGGCGCAGGATGCCGCGATACTGCGCGAGCAGTTGCGAGTCGTGCGGGGAAGAGCCGTAGTAGTAGAGATAGTCGGCGAGGCTCGCGGCGTCGCAATGTCCCTGGTAGGCGCACCCGGCGAGCACGCGCGGATTGGTCTCGCCGCAGGGATAGCCGTAATCGCAAGCGAGGAGCGCGAAGGCCTGCTGGAAGGCCCGCGGCTCGACGAGTTGGTTGTCGGGCCCGATGCGCAGCGAGAAATCGTGCCACGAGCTCGCCAGCACGCGCCCGGCGATCATCATCGCCTCGGGATCGCGCGTGGCGGCGATCTGCCGCAGGCTGTCGACTTGCGCATCGCTCAGCGTCACGGTGTCGCGGCCCCAGCGCCCCTGCGGGCCGGAGGCCCGGCGCTCCTGCCAGAGCGCCTGCTCGAGGGCCGCGGCTTGCGCCTTGGGATCTCCCATCGCCGCGGCGTCCGAGAGCATCTTGCTCAAGTCGGCCTGCGTGATCGACACCCCTTCCATTCCGGCGCAGCGGTTCGCGGCCACCTCGTCGAAGGCGGCGATGCGCTTGTCGCGCGTCGGATCGTTGGCGGGGATTCCCGCCACGAACTCGTCGCGTTTCTGCTCGCTGGTGCGCACCAGCGGGCGGCGGGTGGTGCGCTCGGTCACCGTCGCGCAGCGCTGCAGCATCTCGTACATCACGTACAGGCCCTCGCGCGTCTGGCCCTCGGGAGAGGACTTGAGGCGGTCGTAGAGCGCTCGATACTGCTTCGCCGCGAGGAATTCGCCATGCAACGTGACACGCGCCGCCGGCGTGGCGCCCTTCAACGGATTGGCGCGCGGGTCGATCGAGAGCACCGCGGCGGCGCCGAGCCTGGTGGGCGGGACCATGGCGGCGGCCCGGGCGCCGGGAGCGCTCGGAGGGGGCGCGGCGGCCGTCTCCGCGCCGGAATACTCGGGCGGGCGCAACGCCATCCAGGCGCCGGCCACGAAAGCGACGAAGAGTCCAAGAGCCAGGGCAATGCGGTATTTCATCGTTCGTCCGAGAGAATGAATTCGGCGCCTCGCTCCGCGATCATATACGTGGGCGCATTGGTATTGCCGGAGGTGATTCGCGGCATCACCGATGCGTCGATAACGCGCAAGCCCTCGATTCCGTGGACACGCAGGCGGTCGTCGACGACGGCTGTGGAATCGCTCCCCATCCGGCAGGTCCCCACGGGGTGGAAGATCGTCGTCCCGAGATCCCCCGCCGCATGGACGAGCTCGGCATCGGCCTGCGCCGCGGCGCCGGGGCGCCACTCCTGGGGGGCGTATCTCGCGAGGGGGGCAGCCGCCATGATGCGGCGCGTGAAGCGCATCGATCGCGCCGCCACCGCCTGGTCCTCGCGGGTCGAGAGGTAATTGAGGCGGATTTCAGGGGCGGCGAAGGGATCCGCCGAACGGATGCGCACCGCTCCGCGAGAGGTCGGACGCAGGTTGCACACCGAGGGCGTGATGGCGGGAAACGGGTGCAGGGGATCGCCGAACTTCTCCAGCGACAGCGGTTGCACGTGCCACTCGATGTCGGGCGTGGGCTGCGAGGCCTCGCTCTTCGCGAAGGCTCCGAGCTGCGACGGCGGCATGGTGAGCGGGCCGGTCTTGAAGAGGAGGTACTCCAGGCCCATCGCCGCCTTGCCCAGCCAGCGATTCGCGCGCTCGTTCAACGTGGGGCCCGTGACCTTCCATACCATGCGGATCTGCAGGTGGTCGTGGAGGTTCTCGCCCACGCCGGGGAGCTCGTGGAGGATCGGGATCCCGTTCTTCCGCAGCAGCTCGCGCGGCCCGACTCCGGAGAGCTGTAGGATCTGCGGCGAGCCGATGGAGCCGGCGGCGAGAACCACCGCGCGCCGCGCCATCGCCCTTCCTTCCCCCTTGCCTTCGACCACCATGTCGATGCCGGTGGCGCGTTTCACCCCACCCTTCTCCTCGAGGAGGAGCTTGCGTGTGTGGGCCTTGGTGATGAGGGTGAGGTTGGGGCGGCCGAGCACGGGGCGAAGGAACGCATTGGTCGCGCTCCAGCGCCGCCCGCCGCGCTGGTTCATGTGGAAGTACGCGTTGCCGAAGTTGTCGCCGCGGTTGAATTCCTCGACCTTCGGGATGCCGCACGCCTCGGCCGCGTCGCGCCATGCGTCGAGGATCTCCCAGCGCACGCGCGGCTCCTCGACGCAGAGCTCGCCGTCGCAACCGTGGTGCTCGGTCGCGCCGCCGAAATGGCGCTCGGCGCGCTTGAAGTACGGCAGGACTTCGTCCCACGACCAGCCGCGGTTGCCGAGCGCGGCCCAATGGTCGTAGTCGACCTTCTGGCCGCGCATGTACACCATGGCGTTGATCGACGAGCAGCCGCCGAGGACCTTGCCGCGGGCGTATCCGAGGCTGCGCCCGTTCAGGCCCGCCTCGGCCTCGGTCCTGAAGCACCAGTCGGTGCGCGGGTTGCCGATGGTGTAGAGATAGCCGACGGGGATGTCGATCCAGAACCAGTCGTCCTTGCCGCCGGCTTCGAGCAGCAGCACGGTGACGTCGGGATCGGCGGAGAGGCGGTTGGCGAGCAGACAACCCGCCGTTCCGGCGCCGACGATCACGTAGTCCCAGGTTCCGAGAGTCTTTGGCATTCCGGCGTTATTATGCCCGCTGGAGAAAGCCCGATGAGCTCGACGGAG
>JBGOST010000307.1:0-4010 GCA_041476125.1 Usitatibacter sp.
CGGCGCGTTTTGCGGTGTCGCCTTGGGTATCGTCGTCTCGCGAACGGTTTCGCTCATCGCGGCTCCCTCTACTCGACCCGAACCCTCGGCTCGCCCGCGACGATCTCACCCACGATCGCCGCCGATCCGAATCCTTCGGATCGGAAAATCTCGAGAACTTCCTTGCACACCGAAGGCGCGCAAGCCACGAGCAGCCCGCCGCTCGTTTGCGGATCCGTGAGGAGAGCCTTCTCGGCGTCGCCGATCTTCGCTCCCAGCTCGACGCGGCCGCCGTAGCCGGTCCAGTTGCGGCCCGAGGCGCCGGTCGCGATTCCCGCGCGCGCGAAATCGAGCGCCTTGGGCAGGAGCGGAACCGCGTCCCATTTCAGGTTCGCGGCGACCTTCGAGCCTTTCGCGATTTCCAGCAGGTGGCCGAGCAACCCGAATCCCGTGACGTCGGTGAGCGCGTGGACATCCTCGAGCTTGCCCAGGCGCGTCCCCGGCGTGTTGAGCTGCGTCGTGGCCGCGATCATCGCCTTGTAGCCGGCCTCGTCGAGCTGGCCCTTCTTCAGCGCCGCACTGATGATTCCCACGCCGAGCGGCTTGCCGAGAATGAGCTTGTCTCCCGGTCTCGCGCCGGAATTTCGCTTGAGGTTGCGAGGATCGACAAGCCCGATCGCGACCAGCCCGTAGATGGGCTCGACGGAATCGATGGTGTGGCCGCCGGCGATGGGAATCCCCGCGCGCGCGCACACCGACTCGCCGCCCTCGAGGATCTTGCGAATCACGTCGAGCGGGATCTGGTTCACCGGCATGCCGACGAGGGCGAGGGCGAAGAGCGGCTGCCCGCCCATCGCGTAAACGTCGGAGATGGCGTTGGTCGCGGCGATCGCCCCGAAATCGAAGGGATCGTCGACGATCGGCATGAAGAAATCGGTGGTCGCCACGATCGCCTGCGTGTCGTTCAGGCGACACACCGCGGCGTCGTCGCTCGTCTCGATCCCGACGAGGAGCTCCTTGGGAACGAGCCCCGGTGCCGTTTTGGCCAGGATCTGCTCCAGCACGCCCGGGGCGATCTTGCAGCCGCATCCGCCGCCGTGGCTGAACTGGGTGAGCTTGACCTGCATGTCCATCGATTTGCGTCCTTTCCACTGCCGAGTCGGAATTCTACCGCCCCGTTTACGCCAAAAGGGCTTCGACGAGGTTTCGCATCGCGAGTGCCTCGCGCGCGGGAATGAATAGCGGCCCCCGCTTGTTGCCGGCCGCGGCGAGCTTGCGCCGGTAGGACGGTTCCTCCAGGGCTTGTACGAGGCATCCGGCCAGCCCGGATGCATCCCGTGGCTCGAAATAGCCGGGGTAGTCCGCTCCCAGCATGCCGACGTTGCCCGAGATCCGGCTTGCGAGGACCCAGGTCCCCGATGTGACGGCTTCCACGATCACATTGGCGCCGCCCTCGACCACGGAGGGATGCACGAGGCAGTGCGCCCGCGCGATGGCCGCCCGGGTGAGACCGCGCGGAAGCGCTCCCGAGTAGCGATAACGCGGGTCGCTGCGAGCCAGCGCGCGCGCCGCCTTGCCGAGCTCCGGATCCAGCGCCGCGCCGATGTGCCGTACTCCGATCGGCGCATCGCGCGGAATCAACTCGAGAGCGCGGAAGAGGGTGAGGGGATCCTTTTCCTCGCGCAGGTGCCCCACCACGACGCAATCGAGCCGATCGCGCGGTTTGCGCCGCGGCGCGAGCGCCCGGGCGGACTGGAAGATCACCTGGGATTTCGCGCGCCATGTCTCGGGCAGCAGCCGAGATGCGTCTTCCTGCAGGACGACGATGCGGTCGGCGAGCTCGAGTGAGCGCGCCGCCTCCTGGCTGTCGGGCAGGTCCTTGTAGAGATCCGTCCCCGTGAGCACCACCGCGATCCGCCGCCCGGGGGCGCGCGCGCGGAATTGCGCTACGGAAGGCGCGCTGCGCCGCGCGTGCAACGCGATCAACGCATCGGCCTCGGTACCGTCCCACTGCGTCTGTACAATGATCCGGAAGCGAGCACGCAGCATTTCCGCCCACCGCGCCGCGGTGCGCCAATTGCCGTTGTTCGCGTTTCTTGTCCCGGGCGTGACGATGCACACCACAGGCTTGCCGGCCGAGACCATGGGTCGATTATACGAAGGCGATCGCCTCGGCGCCGCCTTGCGCGAGGCGCGAAGCCGCACGCTCGCCATCTACTCGCATCTCGACCTCGCTTCTCTCGAGGTGCCGTGCATCCCGATCGTCAATCCGCCGCTGTGGGAGCTCGCGCACATCGCGTGGTTCCAGGAGTACTGGTGCCTGCGCGGGGGCGAAGCCTCGCGGCCGTCGATGCTCGAGCGCGCCGACTCCCTCTTCAATTCCAGCACCGTGCCGCACGACGGCCGCTGGCACCTCGACTACCCGGCCGCGAAGGCGCTGTCGCAGTACATGCGCGATTCGCTCGACGCGACCGAGGAAGCCCTCGCGCGGACTCCTGAGGACAAGCGCTATTTCTTCCATCTCGCGTTGCTTCACGAGGACATGCACGGGGAAGCGCTGCTGATGACGCTGCAGACCCTCGGGCTTCCCGCGCCGCGCATCGATTCGCGCGATCCACCGCCATCGGTTGCGGGGAAGCCGCGCGACATTCACTTCGCGGGAGGCGAATTCACGCAGGGAACCGAGCATGGCGAGTTCATCTTCGACAACGAGAGGGCGGCGCATAGGGTGCGCGTGGCGCCCTTCGCGATGTCGGAGCATCCGGTCACGCAGGGGGAGTTCGCCGCATATGTCGAGGCGACGAAGGCGCAGGCCCCGCGCTACTGGAAGCGCGAAGGATCGACCTGGATTTCGCGGCGCTTCGACCGCTGGGCCCCGATCGATCCTGCCGCGCCGATGGTTCACGTCTCGCTCACCGAAGCGCTCGCGTTCTGCCGCTGGGCGGGGCGCCGGCTCCCGACCGAGTCGGAATGGGAATTCGCGGCGCGCAACGGCGGCGACGACCGCTATCCCTGGGGAAGCGAGCCGGCCCAGGACGCGGGCGCGCTCGATTTCAGGCATCGCGGTCCCTCGGCGAGCGTCCCGGACCCCGCTCCCAGCGCGAGCGGGCTGCGCCAGATGATGGGAGGGGTGTGGGAATGGACTTCGAGCGCGTTCGAGCCGTATCCCGGTTTCACCCCTGATCCGTATCGGGATTACTCCGAGCCCTGGTTCCATACGCACTTCGTGCTGCGCGGCGGCAGCTTCGCCACCCGCAGCCGGATCGCGACCAACCGCTACCGCAACTTCTACCTTCCCGAGCGCGGCGATATCTTCGCGGGATTCCGCACTTGCGCGCTCGAAGCGCGATGACCGTGTGTCATAATTCGTCATGGCGGGCCTCCCCGCATTGAAGAGCGATGAACCTGGTCAGGTCGGGAACGAAGCAGCCATAGTCGATTCCTTCAAGTGCCGGGGGTCAGGCTCGCCTCCCCGAATTTTTTCACGCCGATGAGCTATCAAGTCCTCGCCCGCAAGTGGCGTCCCCGGGTCTTCGAGGAAATCGTCGGCCAGCCCCACGTCGTGACCGCGCTCGTGAACGCGCTGGACTCCAAGCGCCTTCACCACGCCTATCTCTTTACCGGCACGCGCGGCGTCGGCAAGACCACGCTGGCGCGCATCCTCGCCAAGGCCCTCAACTGCGAGACGAATGGCATCTCCTCGAAGCCGTGCGGAAAATGCCGCGCGTGCACCGAGATCGACGCGGGCCGCTTCGTCGACCTGCTCGAGGTGGATGCCGCGACCAACACCAAGGTCGACGAGATGCGCGAGCTGCTCGACACCGCGCAATACATGCCGGTGTCGGGGCGCTTCAAGGTCTACATCATCGACGAGGTCCACATGCTTTCGAAGCATGCGTTCAACTCGATGCTGAAGACGCTCGAGGAGCCGCCGGAGCACGTCAAGTTCATCCTCGCCACCACCGATCCGCAGCGCCTGCCGGTGACGATCCTGTCGCGCTGCCTGCAGTTCAACTTGACCCCACTCGCCC
>JBGOST010000308.1:0-4002 GCA_041476125.1 Usitatibacter sp.
CGAACAGGCCGGCCAGCTTGACGATCGCCACCAATCCCGCCGCCGCGCGAACCAGGCGTGCGAGGCGCCCCCCGCCTACCGCCAGCAGCAGCACGCCGAACAACGCGGAACGCACCGGGGGCGAGGACGCGATCGCCGCGACGGCGCGCGGCCAGCGCAGGTCTTCGCGAAGCAAATCGAGGTCGTGGCCGATCTTGTGGCGCTGGAGCGCGGCGCGCGCCACCAGCACTTCCTTGCGCAACGCGAGGAGCTCGCGTGAGCTAGTCATCGCGCCCCCGCAGCAATTCGCGGTCGGCCGCAAGCTCGCGCAACGTCGCCTCGAAGGGCGGCGGGCTGGTGCGCTGCTTCTCCCGCAGCCGCAGGAACGCCGCGGCCGCGATGCCCAGGTAGAGCAAGGTGACCGCGCCCGTGGCCGCGAGCCTGTGCGTGTCCCAGAAGTACACCACCACGAAAAACGCCGCGAGCAAGAGCCCCAGGCCGAGGAAGAGCGCGCCGGCCAGGGCGAGCCCGAGCATCTCCTTCCTGCGCTCGCCTTCCTCGCGCAGCTCGACCAGCGCCAGCTCTCCGCGCGTGCCGATCAACTCCAGCAACGTCGCGCCCAGGGCGCGCACCGAAGCGAACGGTCCGGCGCGCGGCGGGGGCTGCGGATCCACCGCCGTGCTTCTAGCGGCGATTGAGCAAAAGGCCGACCACGATGCCGAGGATGCTTGCCACGCCCGCGGCGATCGCAATCGACTGCCAGGGATGCACGTGCACATACTCGTCGGTCACCTTGGCGGCGGCCCGCGTGCGCTCGACCGCCCTTTCCTCGAGCTTGCGCAGCCGCTCCTGGGCCGCCTTCAGGCTCTGCTCCAGGCTCGCGCGCAGAGCCTGCGACTTCTCGCCGCCGGCGGTGGCGACCGACTTGAGCAATTGCTCGGTGTCGGAAATGACTTCGTTGAAATCCTGCAGCAGCTTCTCTCTCGCGACTTGGGTGTCGGTCATGGTGTTCTCCTTCGTTGATTCTCCAACATTCTCGCCCCGCGCCCACGCGCACTTTTGACGGGCATCAAGGCGAATGTGCGCGGGTCATTCGCCGGCCCGTCTACTCCAGTCAAGACCCTTACTTTACGCGAGCGTTCCAATAAACCCGCGCGGCGGGCGCGGAAGCTCATTCCCCCTCGATCCGATAGTCGAGCGGCCAGTGCTTGCTCAGGCACTTGAGGACGCCGTGCTCGAAGCCGTGGGAGTAATGAGTCCAGTTGGCCTGCAGCTTCGAGAACCGGTTCAGGCTCTCGAACCGCACGTTCGCCTCGCCCACGGCGAGCTCGGCCTGCGCGTACTGATCGAGCTGCGCGGCCGCCTGCGGATGCGCCCGGTAGAAGAGCCATTCGCGCGTGAACGCTTCCTGCAGCTGCGCGAGCTCGTGGCACATCGCCTCGTCGCGCGTCCATTTCCCGTGCAGGTCGCCCTCGGCCACCGCCACGTAGCGGGTCTCGAGCTGCGTGTAGAAGTCCTCGAGCATGAAATACGCGCTCTCCAGGCGCGCTTCCCCGGGACCGGTGAACCAGCCGTAGGCATTGCGCTCGCCGGCGAGGTAGGCGAGCGCGCATCGCAATCCGGCGCGCGGGGCATAGCACAGGAAGGTTCGGGGATTGCGCATGGTGGCGACCGCGCATGCGCTCAGGCGAGCGCCGCGCTCATCGCTTCACGCCTGCGCGCTGTGCTCTTCGCCCTTTGAAGCCGCGCGCCTGGCGGTGCACCAGCACCGGCACGAGGCCGAGCGTGGCCGCCTTGACGGTCTCGCTGCCGAGGAGCGTGCCGTCGCTCCCCCTGCGTCCATGCGAAGCCATCACGACGAGATCACAGCCTTCATCCAGGGACGCCGCGATGATTTCCGCGTGCGGCGACTTGCCGTGCGCGAGCCGGCAATCGCAGCGCACTCCCGCGCCGAGCGCCGCCTCGCGGATCGACTCCAGGTACAGCGTGCCGCGCTTCTCGAGGACCTGCCCGAGCTTCGCTTCGTAGTCGGCATCGTGGTGCGCCCACTTCTCGAGGCCCGCCGCCGCGGGATGGGCAACGACGTGAAGTGCGGTAACGCGCGCGCCCAGCGCGCGGGCGAGCTCGATGCCGGCGGCGGCGGCCTCTTCGGAAATCGTCGAGCCGTCGGTCGGAATCAGGATGTGCCTGTACATGGTCGGGCCTTTCGGTTGCGCTCGGCGCGAAATCCGGGGAAAGCGCCCGGTCTCGCGCGGATGGAGAGTTCCATCTTCTGCCGGCCATTCGAGCGCAGCTTGCGCTGCCTCAACAACCTCACCCGCGGCTAGCGCCTGCGCCAGCTCTCGAGGGAGCGTTCGCTCCTCATGGCGAGCACGATGTCGTTGAGCGCGTCACCCGTGTTCTCGAGCAAGTCGTCGAGGGAGGCGATGCCAACGAGCAATCCCGCCGCGTCGACGACCGGCACGCGGCGCACGCCGCGAAGGCGCATCGCCTTCAGCGCCGTGAGCGCATCGTCGTCGTCGCGCACGGTAAGCGGCGGCGCGCTCATGATCTCGCCCACCGTCATAGCGCGCGGATCCAGGCCCGCGGCGATGACTTCGACCACGATGTCGCGGTCGGTGAGGATGCCCACCGGCTTGCCCGCGGGGATGGCGTCGACGATCACCACGCTGCCGACGTGGCGCTCGCGCATGAGCTTCGCGGCGTGGGCGAGCGAAGCTTCGCGAGTCGCGACGACCACGTCGCGCTGGCAGACTTCCGTGATCTTCATGGCACGCCCGGCTTCAGTCGAGCGGAAGGAAACGCGCCAGGATGTAAAGCACGCCTCCGGCCGCGAGGAGCGCGGCGAGCGCGATGAGGACGATCACGAGCGCTTTCAATGCACGCCTTCCGGGATCTCCTCGCGGGCGGACCACGCGGCGCAGAATGCGTCGAGGAATTCATCCAGGCGCGAGCCCTCGAGCCGGTCGATGCCGGCGGCGGCGACCCGCCCCCCGCCGGTGGGGAAGCGCCGGCAGAAATCCACAGCCGGGGTAGCGCTCGCGCGCGGCGATCTCACGCTCACCAGGTAACCTCCATCGGCGCGCCGAGTGAGCACCGCGTGCGCGCGATGCGGCTGCGTAAGCGCGAGGCGGTTGGCGAACGTGCCGCTGACCCGCCGCGCCCAGGCGGCGTCGGGCAGCATCCACGCGCCGGCGCGCTCCGTGGTTCGCAGCGGCTGCAAGGCGAGCGCGCGCTCCAGGTCCTCGCGCCTTTCGTAGCCGAGGCGCCCGATGACCGGCTCGCGATCGGCGAGCTCGAAGGGATCGGCGTAGTGGCTCACGGTCCGGTAGAGCTCTATCGGCGGCACCAGCACGTCGGCCGCAGTTTGGCCGTACGCGCCGTAGTTGAGGTTCGTGCCGAGCTCGCGGAGACTTTCCAGTCGCGCGGCATCGAGGGCCAGGGGGCGCGCAAGCTCGGCGGCAAGATCGTCGAGGCCGTCACCGAACGCTCCCACCACCGCCCACGCGCGGAATCGTCCTTGCAGGTAGCGGTCGACGAGCGCGCTCGTGCACGATGCGCCCGAGGTGTCGATCACCGCGAGCAGCCGCGGGTGGGCCGGAATGGCTCCCGCATAGTGGTGATCGAAGTAGTGGACGACCGCGCCGCGCTCGAGCAGCGCCTCGAGGGCCTCGCGATTGCGGTCGAGCGAGAGGTCGAGCACCGTCACCACGTCGCCGTCGGCGGCCGGCACCGAATCGAGCAGCGTGATGTCGCGCTTCAGTCCGGTGATGGGGATCGAGTCGAGGGGGTCGGCTAGACGGAGCTGGTGCAGCGCGCAAATGCCGTCCGCGTCGCCATTGAAAACGTCGTAGTAACGCATGGCCTCGCTTCCGTAGAGCCTGCGTCGAGACTAGGCGGTTTTGCGAAGCACGTGTTGACCGCGATCAACATATGTCGCGCGCGTGGGCATAGGGTATTTCGATCGCGATTCCCCTTTCGAAATGACGGAGGTGGCTCATGTTCGATACCGATGGCACGCAC
>JBGOST010000309.1:0-3997 GCA_041476125.1 Usitatibacter sp.
GCAAGCAACAACACGCCTCCCGTGGCGCCCAACACGAACACCACGCCGATGACGGCCTCCTGCACGTCGGGCCAGATGCGCTCGGTCCATGTGAGGAGCAGCGCGCCGCCCAGCGCCGCCGCCAGCGCACCAACCTGCACCGCCACGCCTTCGGCCTCGAAGCCGAGCCGGTCCGCGAGCAGCACGCCACACCCGGCGATCTGCGCGATCGCGAGGTCGATGAACACGATCCCGCGCGCGAGCACCTGCATGCCGAGCGGAACGTGGGTCGCCGTGACGAGGAGGCCGGCGACGAGCGCCGGCCAGAGAATCGAGGCATCGATCGCGGTGAAGCTCATGCCACCCCCTTGAGCAGGCGCTGGATCGTGTCGTCGAACAACGAGAAGAGGTCCTTCGCCTCCTCGTCGCCGCCGACGGTGAACGGCAGCGCGACCGCGTTGATCTTGGCGCGCTCCGCGACCCATTGCGACGCGCGATCGCCCTGGTAGGCCGCGCGCAGCACCATCTTCGCGGGCTGTCGCTGCAGCGTCTCCAGCACGCTCGCGAGGTGCGAGGCCGTGGGCTCCAGGCCGGGCTTGGGCTCGAGTGCCGCGACCTCCCTCATGCCGAGCCACGCGATCAGGTAGGTGAACGCCTTGTGCTGCACCACCACCGCGGCGCCCCTGAGCGGTGCGGCTTGCCGTTCCCACTTCGCGAGCGCGGCATTCCAGCGCTCGGCGAACTGCTTGTAGCGCGCCTGATACGCGGCGGCATTGGCGGGATCGAGCTCGGCCAGCCGCGCGGCGAGAGGTGCGGCGACGCGGGCGATGTTGCGAGGATCCGTCTGGATGTGCGGATCGCCCGCCGGATGCACGTCGCCCTCGGCGCGGTCCAGGCGCGTCGGCTTGCCCAGCATCGGAACGAAGGCTGCCGCTTCGAAATTTCCGGGCTTGCCGGGCTGAACCTTGGGATTGCCGGCCTGCTGCAGCACCAGCGGCAGCCAGCCGACTTCGAGCTCGGCACCCGTCGCGACCACGAGGTCGGCGCCGCGCGCCCTCGCGATCAGGCTCGGCCTCGCCTCCACGTGGTGCGGGTCCTGCAGGGCGTTGGTTGCGGTGTAAACCGTGACGTTTTCGCCGCCGAGCTCCTTGGCGAGCGCGCCCCATTCGGGAACCGTTGCGAACACGTTGAGCGCCGCGGCCGCGGGCGCAATCCATGCCACGGCGAACGCGGCGAACAGAATCGGGATGGGTCTCATCGAGCGCTCCTCAGTACTTGTGGGCGCCGTGGGCGCCCAAGCTCAGAACGTATTGCACGAACCATTGGTTGTCGGTGACGTCGGGCAGTGTCTTGCTCTGCGCGAACTGCAGGCGCACGCGGCTGAATTCCGACGGCGTCCAGTCGATCATCGCCGTGCGGCGCTCGGGGTTGAAGCTCGAGCTGAAGTCACCGCTGCCGGGACTGAGGCGGTCATAGCGGGCCCCGACGCGCCACGCCGGCATGAACTGGTAGACACCCTGCACGTACCAGCCGCTCTGCCCCGCGGCGTAGGAAACGGTGTTGGTGAAGTATTCGCCCTGGACCTTGAAGCTCGTCTGGCGTGCGTTGCCGCTGGGCGCCCACTTCCAGACGAAATCGGCGATGGACAGGCGGCCGGCCTCCTCGTTGCGTTCCGGATCTCGCGTTCGCAGGTACGAGAGCCCCGCACGCCAGCTGTGGCTTGTGCCGATGTCGCCGCCCGTGTGCACGTACACCGCACCCGAGCCGATGCCGTTCCTGTTGCGCGGACCGCCTGGAAAGTTATCTCCGCTTCCCGCCTCCGCGCCGAGCTCGAAGAAATGATCGAGGGGCGCCACCCACTTCAGCTGCACGCCGTCGTTCGCGTACTGCCCGCCGAGAAAGGCCTGGTAGGCGAGCGGCGCGTCGACGAAATCCCACACGTGCTGGTGCTGCTCGTTCAGGTAGCCGATGCCGGAGAAGAAGCGCCCGAACTTCGGCACGAGCCCGAAGGGAGCGCCGATGAAGATCCCGTAGGCCTCCTCGACCGAGACCGTGTTCTCCGGCGACAGCGAGACGATGAGATTGCCGGCGAACCTGTCGTCGACGTTGGCGTTCAACACGAGCTCCGACTCGCCGAGGCTGAATCCGCGGCGGCCGGGACCGACCTCCCCGCCCGGCGCGAAGCCGTGGATCGCGAAGCTCGCGGGATCCTGCGACAGGTTGGCGTAGCGGCCCTGCAGTACCACTGAGACCGCGGGATTGAACGCGCTGATCGAGCTCGCCGGCGACGACGACGGCGCGGGCGCGACGGCAATGGGCGTGGCCGCTTTCGCCTCCGCATCCTTCAGGCGCTGCTCGAGCGCCTGGATGCGCGCCTCGTAGCTGGACTTCAACTCGCGGATCTGCGCGCGAATCTCGTCGAGATCGGCGTCACTTGCGGCCCACGCATGGGGGGGCAACAGCAGTGCCAGCGCCAATGCGCTGGGCATTCGAATGAACCTGGACACGGCGAACCTCCTCGGGTCGTGATGCAACGACGCCGCCGCAAACGGCGGCGAACCCAAACGACTTCAGAGGAGGGTGGGAGGAGCCCGGGAGCGGAATGCCAGGCGCGCCGGGGTGGACGCGCACTGCGGATCGACCTGCGCCGGCGCGGCGGACGACGCCTGCGGCGCGTGAAACGCCGGGAGCGATGGGGCTGCGCCGCTCGACAGGCCGGAGCACACGAAACACTGGCCGCACGCGTGCGGCGCCGATGTCGAATCCTTGCTGGAAGCGAGGCGTTCGGTCGCGTGTCCGAGATCGTGCAGCGCGGACGCCTGCTGGCCCACCACGAGGGCGAGAGCCAGCCAGAAGGCGGAAGCGAGGCGGCGAAGTCGGGTCATGAGCAGCGAAGCTTACACGACCTTGCGAGGGCTATCGACGCACGCCCGGCGCCTCTGAAACGAGCCCGGCGGCGCGTTGCGCGAGATAGACCTCGAGCGCGAGGAGGTCGTCGGAGCCGTACGGCGGCATCTCCGCGCGCACGCCGAAGTAGCAGGCGCGAAGACGGCGCTCGAGCGAGCCCAGCGCCTGCCACTCGAAGCGGTAGGCGGGCCAGTCGGCGGGGTGCCCCTGGCTCACCTTCTCGTTGAGCAGCGTGCGGCCCCAGCTCGCGTCGTGGCAATTCGTGCACGCGAGGTTCAACTGCCCCTGCCGCCGGTGGTAGATCCGCGAGCCCCTTTCGAGCAGCGGCGCGGCGGGCCCATCCGCGCGGGCGGCGATCGGCAAGCCCCGCGATTGGCGCGCGACGAACGCGGTCAACGCGAGCAGCTCCTGCGACTCGTGCGCCAGCGCCGCACCCTTCTGGTTGTCGACGACACAGGCGTTGATGCGCTGCTCGAGGTTGGCGACGCGCCCGAGCGAAGCGACGAAAGCCGGATAGCGCGACGCCACGCCTTTCATCGAGGCGGCCGCATCTCCGTGGCACGAAGCGCACGAGTTGCTGCGCTCGCCGCGCGGAGCGTTCCAGAGCGCCGCACCACGCTCGACCCACAGCATTCCCGGATTGCCGAACTCGTCGGCCTGCAGCGCGCGCACATCGGCGCTCTGGAATTCCACGCCGCTCTTCAGCGGCTGCGGGACCTGCGCGATGACGGCAAGGGGAACGGCGAGGATCGCGCCGCGAAGGGCGCGAAGGGCTCTCACGTGACGTTGAGCATCATCGCCACGCGCCCCGTGGCGCCGCGATCGTCGCTCCACTCGACCACGACTTCGCCGCTCGCCCCGGCCACGGCGAAGAACGCCAGGTAGGGATTGGCCGCCATGCCGGTGCCCAGCTCCGCGCTGAAGATCTCGTGCCCGCCGTAGCGGCAGGCGAGCTTGTCGACGATGTACGCCGGGATCGATTGCCCGTTCATGTCGCGGCGGAAGCCCGTCTCCATCGGGTGCTGGACGAGGATGCGAATCTCGAACGTCTCGCCGCGGCGCACGCGGGGCGGAACCTGGATGCGTCCGAGCGGCATCGCTAGAGTGTGGC